>CAYYOX010000429.1:3712-6219 GCA_964473065.1 uncultured Planctomycetaceae bacterium
GGCCAGATCAGGCTGATGCGGCTTGTATTGCTCGGACCGGCCGTCACGTCGATGCTTGGCGTTGGGGCATCTAACCAGCCGCTCGGCGTGTCGTCGTTACCGATCTTGAAAGTGAAATCGTTCTCGTCGATCGCCCCTGGATCGGCGAGTCGCGCCACGTCGATGATGATTCCGTTGATACCCTTGGTATAGCTGGTGTAGTTGGCCGACGTGGCCTGTTCGCCCGGCAGCAGGGCCGTTTTGTCCGTAACGATGGCGTCCGCGTCGCTCGTCTCGTCGTAGGCCGAGTTGTTGTAGAAGACGTAGCGGCCTACGACTTCGGTGGCCACCGCCAAGGAGGCGTCACCCGGCGTGGGCGTGTCCGGGGTCCAACTCGAAGCGTCGTTACCCCAGGTCGCCGCACCGATCCGATGCAGGGAATGGCCGCCGCCGTTGGCCGTGGGATACCAGGGGCCGTACTCGGCACTCAAGAAATCGATCTGATCCTCGATAAGATGCGGCACATACAACGGGTCGTCGTCCGGCGGATCGTCGTTACGCTCCAATCGGATCAACTCGCCGAGGTCGTCGAGCGTATCGTTCGGGTTACCCAAGATCAGCACTTCCGGGCCGAGGCCGTAGTGGGTGCGGAAGTCGTCGAGCATGGCCGTATCGTACGGATCGAACGAGACGACAAGCAACTCGCCATTGGCGTCGAGCGTGGTGCTCGGCGGGAAGTCGTAGTCGAATCCTCCGCTCAATTGCCAGCCGGTCAAATCGACCGGTTGGCCTGTGAAGTTGGCGAGTTCGAGATACTCCAAGTAGTCCGGCACGTCGTCGCCCGGCGGATTGTACATGATCTCGCTGAAGATCACTCTCTGCGGCAAGCGCGGACCGCTGTTAGGCCCGCCGAGCGTGACGTCGTTCATCGGGTAAAGCTCACCCGTGCCGTTGGGCCAGCGACCGAACGATTCGCCGACGAGCGCCCCGCCAAACTCGACATGGTCGGCAAACAGCAGGGGGCTGCCGTTGCCGAAGTCGGCCAACAGCCACACGTCGTCACCGCGAGCACCGCTCAACGCAAAGTCTTTCTCGCCCGTGCCGCCGAACTCGTTTGCCTGGTCGACCACGAACGAAAGCCCCTCGTAATGGCCTTCATAGAACGTCCAGTAGCCGTATGCGGGAATGGTCGTGCCGACGGGGATTTGGAACTTCAGTAGATCGCCGGCCGAGTCGCTCAGCCACCAGCCGTCGAGCACCACCGGCGAGCCGGTCGGGTTGTATAGCTCGATCGCATCGACCAGAAGACCCTCACCCTGGCCCTCTCCCGGAGGGAGAGGGGAGTCTGGCGTGTGTGTGAGTACTTCGTTGACCACCACGCCGGCCAAACGGGCACTGCCTTCGCTGCCGGGCGAGCCGAAGTATTCGCTGCTGCTGCGCCAATTGGCCGGGTCGTTATAGTCGCCGCCCATGTCGATGATCTGCAGCGTGGCCCCGTTGCCGTCGGCCCGGTCGGGCCAGCCGGCCGTACCCGAGTCGCCGTAGGTGAATTCGTGAATCACGCCGCCTACCGAATCGAGCAGCCGAAGGTCTTCGCCGCCGTTGTTTAATCTGCCCGAGTAAGGCCCGATCAGGTTCGGCACGCTGCCGTAACGCTCGGCGAAGGCGCTGGGGTTGCAGGCCAAAACGACATACTCGCCCGGGCCCATCGAAGTGATCCCCGCGGCAGTGAAATCGAAGTCGATGCCGTCGGTGAACCGCGCGCCGGTCAGATCCAGATAGAACGGCCCCGTGTTGGTCAGTTCGATAAACTCGAAGTCGTCGTTGTTGGTGAACCCGGCCAAGTTTTCGCTGGCGCTGGGATCGGACGGATTGTAGTTCATCTCGGTGATCCGCAGGAAATCCTGCAACGGGCGCTGCGAGATCGTGCTATGGGCGGTAATCGTTTGGCTGCCGAGCACCACGCCTTGATAGTCACGCGCCTCGAATGTCAGTTCATTGTCCCCGTAGCCGATGGGGATGGTGGTTTGCCAGTGGGTCGTGTCGGTCCAGACGATATCCAACGGCTGGGTGCTGCCATTGAGGAAGACCTCACGCACATTGATCCATCCGGTGCCGGCGAGCGTGATCGTAGCTTCGTCGACGGTCAGATCAGCGCCGCTGGTGGTGATGCCGAAAGATTGTTGGGCCGGGAATCGGCTCAGGGCAAACGCCCGCCGCCCGTTGATGTAGTTGCGGATCGCGACCGTTTCATTCCACGTGGTGAACGGTTGGTAGTGGTCAATCCACTCGCCCAAGTAGGTCAGATTGTAAGAAGTCTCGATGATGTCGTTGATATGGCCGTAGAAGTAGTGCAGGTTGTTGGGGATTTCGAGCACCTTGCGGAAGTTCGATGTCGTGCCGATGGACCCCATCACCCCGCCCAAGAGGTCCACGTTGGTTGCATCCAGGAAAGAGCCGTCCATATCCCAGGGCAGGCCGATGATTCGATCGTCTTCGGGGCGGACAAACACTTGGAAATTGTGGGT
>CAYYOX010000430.1:0-6204 GCA_964473065.1 uncultured Planctomycetaceae bacterium
GCCGAAACCGGCCTGCTCACTTCTCGCTGGTTCCTGATTGCCGTGGTCGAGTTCGAGTTATTCTTCGGCCTCTGGCTGCTGGCCGGGCTTCTTCCCAAGTGGACCTGGCGAGCCACCCTTCTGTGCTTTGGCGGTTTCGCCTGCATGGCCCTCTACAAAGCCCTCTCCGGTGAAGCCTCCTGCGGGTGTTTCGGGCAGGTTACTGTCGACCCGTGGCATGTGTTAGGACTTGATGTGGCCGCGGTCACGGCCCTTTTATGCTTTCGCCCGGACCCCATTCCGCCCGTCTTGACCTTTCGCAACGGCAGACTCCGGTTGCTCGGCGCGGGGTTGATCTCGCTGGGTGTTGTCAGTGGGGGCGTCATTGCCTGGGGCGCAATCACGTTTGACAACGCTTTGGCAAATGCTGGCGGCGTGATGATCCGCGACGAGGTTGTGATCCTGGAACCGGGACGATGGGTCGGGCAAGAGTTCCCGTTGCTAAACTACATCGATCTTGGTGGCCGGCTCGGCGAGGGTGATTGGACAGTCATGCTCTACCACCGTGACTGCTCCGCCTGCCGGGAAGTGATTTTGCAATCGGAAGATGGCCCTCTTGGGGACAAGAATGGGCGTCTGGCTTTGGTGGAAGTTCCATCGCGTGCCAGCGCCGGTGGTGAACTGGAATCCTTGGTGGCTGACCGGGAGTGTCTTTCCGGTCGTTTGGACGAGTCGATCGAATGGTTCGTCGAGACCCCCGTGTTGGTTGCCTTGCAGAAACGGGTCGTGGTCGACGTGATCGGACCCCAGGACTTGCAGCGGAATCAAGAAAGGGGTCCCGACGCACAGGAGTGATTTGCGTTTGTCTGTTTTACTTCTACTTACCCGAAGGAGGTGTGAAATGTTTGTTCGAGGTCTGCTTACAATCGGCGTTTGTCTACTTTGTGTTTTTCTTTTGGGATTTGCAGCCCCGTGGAGTTCGGCCAGTGGAAACGTCCGCTGCCTAAGTCAAGCGGAGGCTTGCGCGGCGTACGGAGGACAGATGCCTACCTGCAACATTGAGCTCTTATTCCCTCTGTGCTCTGACTGGAAGGGGCAGTGTTCAGCGACGACCGCGGAAGATTGCGACGGAGATTGCATTGGCTGCTCCGCGTCGGAGAATAACACTCAGCACAAGCTCGAGGGGGTGCTCAATGCCTATTGGGAAGATCTTAGCACCGACCCCGATGATTGCGGAAAGATACGACTCTTTACGGAGTGCCAATGGATGAGTGGCGGTTGCTTCTGTGGGTGGCAAGTTGAGTCGCAATCTGACTGCAGTAAGCTGTATTATCAATACAACACCGATTGCGCCCCACCCGGATCTTAGGAGTGTTTCAGGACGAATGGCAGAGTCGCTACGGTAGGTCAGGGTCTCTTCTGAAAGGGACAAGATGGTCCCGAAGAAGATGAGCATGAATGAGGCAAGGAGACCTAGGAGAAGGCGGCGCTGACGGCGCATGCCTGGGAAGGTCCCGTCAAGTACGCCTGAGGACTTCCTCTTTGGCGCTATGGTTCGCGTGGGAGGTTTGGAACATTTGGCACGAGGCTATGGAAAGGACGCACTTTTTGGCGGCCCGGATTTGGCCCGGACTCAATTATCATCTAACGGGATTGAGGAAATGTTGTTGCAACGAACTCTATGCACCGCCGCGGGTCTGATGGTATACACCGTATGTTATGGGGCAGCAGTTGAGAAGCTGCCGCCCAGGTTGGACGATGCCTTGGAGGCGTGGGAAACGTCAGCGGAGTCCCTGCGCACTTATGATATGTATCTTCATGTGGAGACCGTATTCGTTATGAAAACTGTGGTCGTGGGCAAGATTGAGCCGAAGGGGAAGGCGCTACCTGGGGTCGAAGTTCCGGGATTTCCCGTTATCGAGTTGCGAGAACGTGGTCCCGGCGAGGTGCCAGGGAAAAGGGTCCAATTTTCACGGCAAGTGTTGTCCAGGGAGGGGAAGCGGCGATACGAGCTTCGCAACCTTGAATCCGAGAATTGGATCGAGGCCAAGGTGTTCAACGGAGAAATCGTGCGGGCGATAAGCGCGAGGAAGGTGGTGACGTCTAGGATACATGGTCACGGACCAGACAAACTGTATTTCACTAACCCTGAATTAAGCTACGCGGCCTTATACCACGACATGCCCTTCGGCGGACCGCTCATTAAGCTCCTGCGGTCTCGCGAGGGGACTCGGCTTGTTGGGGATCCTAGCGGCAAACCGGAATATGTGGATATCGAATCACTACCTGAGAAAGGTGGGGATTACCCCGCCTTTGGGTGGAGGATCGCTCTGGACCCGGCATACGGGATGATGCCGGTGGAAATCGAGTTCTTCAAGGATACTATGAAAATGCCAATCCGTAGAACTGTCATCGAGGAGTTCCATGAGGTTGAGGCGGGAGTCTGGGCGCCGATTAAGGCTAGGCAGGAGGCTATGGACCCCAAAGGGCGAATCGCTACGGTAACGCATCTCGTGGTGGATATGGAGCGTTCCGCTTGGAATCAGCCGGTGCAGGAGGAGTTGTTCACTCTGGTCATTCCGGAAGGCACGAGTGTTGTCGATGACACGCGAAACATCGCGTTTATCGCAGGCGAGGGCGATACGGGAGGAAATGTCGACCGATTGGTGGAGGGGGCCCGCAACGTTTTGAAGCTCAGCGGACGAGGGGAGCCCGGGCCGACCGGAGCAGGCAGCTTTTTTCCAACAAGCCGCGCTATCCTGATTTGGGTAAATATTGTGGCGCTTGCCGTGATCTTGGGAATTGTGTTGCTGCGACTGCGAAGGCGTCGAATGCTATGAAAGGAGTGAAGGCGTGGTAGTTATTCCGTGGCTTTGGACCGTGCCGCTTTTGACGCTGGGTGTTGGGGAGCCGTCTGCCGCGCTCTTGGACGACTACAACGCCTGCGGACAAGTGTGTCTCTATGCGGTGGCTCGGTTGAAGGACAGGAACGTGGATTTCGATCGCGTCAAACAGGTGGTCGGGCCGCCTAAAGCGGGTGTTCACAGTCTTGCCGAGATTGCAGATGCCGGAAGTAAGCTCGACCTGTTTCCGATTGCAGTGACGGCCGATCGATCGGGGTTGAACCGTCTACATCTACCCGCGATCGTACATTTGAAACGTTCCTTTTTCAGGAGAGATCAGAAGGAATCGCACTTTGTTGTTCTACTGGCAGCCGAGGAACGTAGTGCCTTGATTTTGGATCCTCCTTTTCGCACAACGCGCGTGGGTTGGGGCCAGTTCGAGGAGACGTGGACGGGAAACCTGCTCTTGTTTGCCGATACGGCGGAAGAAGCAGACCAATGGCGAGCGGGTTTGGAGTCGGCCGCCGGGTATCACCTCAAGCGGTACTTGCTGCTGTCTGGCGGGCTTCTTGTTATCGTAATGCTGGTTACGATCCAGTGGGACAGATGTAAGATGTTCTCTCAGAAGCTGGTCGGAGCCGCAAGCCGAGTGGTTCGTTTACCCAGGAAGTTGCTCACCCCGACTGTGTCTGGTGCTGAGCAACACGGACACCGTCGATCGGCAACAAGGGTGGCGTTGCTTGTGCTGCTGATCCTCGTGGCAGGTGCGAGTCCGGTCGTTGTGGGTCGCTGGGTCGGGAATATTCGCAGGAAGCCTGTGCTGGACATCCCCGGGGATGTCGTTCGTCTCGGTGAGCTTGTCCCCGGCAAGGCAAACGCCTCGTTTCCGATTAGAAATAGCGGGACTCGCCCCCTGTTCATTGATCGCATCGCGTCGAGTTGCGGCTGCGCCGTTGGCAAAATACCTCCGTTGATCAAGCCGGGCGAGAAATGCGACCTGGAATTATCGCTTTCAATTTCACCCGGGCCGCGAAGCGCCGACCTCGTCCTCCATTCCAACGATCCAGCGGGGCCACATCGGCTCGTCCTCCAGTGGCACGGGGCGGCAGAGCCCACGCTCTTTCCGCCAAGGATAATGGCAGCAGACGTCCCGGTGGGCTCCACGTACGAACGCATTGTACACATTGTGTATCCCGGCGGACGATCAGCCATTGTGCCGGAAGTCGTCAAAAGCGAGTCCAATGCCCCGGAAGTTCAGATGCATGTGGGACAAAACGATCCTTTCGCGTTCCGGACAACAAGGGCGTCGTCATCTCGCTTAAGGACGGTCGGGTATTTGGATGTTCACGTCCGTATTGAGTCTCCCGCAAAGGCCAAGGTCATTGATAGCACGTGTCAGATCACGGTCCAGTATGGGAAGAACAAACATGTACTCACCCTCCCATTGAGGGTGTCCTTCGTCGGGGACGTGCGCGTCGAGCCCCAACGAATACTGTTTTCGGAAAACCACAAAAGTGCGCTCGTGGGAAAGGAACGTCGAGTCAAGCTCAGAATAGGCCCAGACACGGGCACTGACCCAGTGCACGTGAAAGAACTCCCGGACTGGCTGACGTGTGATTTGGCCCGAGTGTCTGCCACCGAGTACGAACTCTGCACGCGAGTGAGCGGTGTTCCTCGGAAACTGCGTGAAACGGGTAGGATTCTACTGGAAATAGGCTCGGACAAACGTTCAGAGCAGTTGCTGGATGTGCTCACGTTTGCGCTGCAAGAATAATAGAATGCACTTTCTGCACCGACTGGAACGTGACTTCTAGCGCGATGATGCCGTGTCAACCGAATTGTGGGCCATTGAGGCACCGCTTATTGATCGCAGGTCTGTTCACTGTCCACGCGCTCCTGCTGGTCTGGGGAGGCAGCCGCCATAGCCCCGGCTGGGACGAAGTTGGACATTTGGTTGCGGGAATCAGCCACTGGCAGTTCGGCGAATTCAACTTGTACCGGGTCAACCCGCCGCTGATCCGCATGGTCGCTGCCGGTCCGGCGGTCTTGGCCGAGCCCAAGACCGACTGGGGAAAATATGATGCGAGTGTGGGGGCTCGGTCAGAGCGCCACATCCGCGGCGATTTCCTTTCCGCTAACAAAGAACGCATTTTCTGGCTGCACACCCTGGCCCGCTGGGCATGCATCCCGTTTAGCTTGCTCGGCGGCTATATCTCGTTCCGCTGGGCTGGCAAGCTCTACGGCCAGACCGCCGGAATCCTGGCCCTTGCTCTGTGGTGTTTATCTCCCAACATCTTGGCCAACGGACAGATGATCACGCCGGATGCCGGCGCTGCTGCATTGGGCGTGGCCGCCGGTTACGTCTTCTGGCGTTGGCTTGAAAGTCCAACCTGGACTCAGGCCGTATACTCAGGCATCGTCATGGGATTGGCCGAGTTGACCAAGACGACTTGGATCGTCCTGTTTCTGCTCTGGCCGGTCTTGTGGATCGCGTGGCAATGGCCAAGAGCAAAAGCGGAAGGTGAGTGGAAACGGGAAGCTAGCCAACTGGTGGTGATTCTCCTGCTGGCGCTTTATGTGCTTAACTTGGGTTACGGCTTCGAGGGCTCGTTTCAGAAGCTTGGCGAATACGGTTTCGTAAGTGAAGCCCTCGGCGGGCCGTCAGAAGACTCTGCGACTTCGGCTGTAGGTCGAAACCGATTCCATAATACGTGGTTGGCGCAAATGCCGATACCACTTCCCAAGAACTACCTGATGGGCATCGATCTGCAGAAGTGGGATTTCGAGCGAAAAATGTGGTCCTATCTCCGAGGCGAACACCGCCTCGGAGGCTGGTGGTACTATTATCTCTACGCCCTGGCAATCAAGGTGCCGCTAGGGACTTGGATACTGGTCTTCCTAGCGGCCGGTTTGGGCCTTTTTGCCCGAGGGTACACGGCAGGCTGGCGCAACGAACTGGTGTTGCTGGCCCCGATCGTCGTGATCCTCACGCTAGTCAGTTCACAGACCGGCTTCAATCACCACCTGCGCTATGTGCTACCGATATTCCCATTTGCCTTCATCTGGATCAGCAAGGTCGCCCAAGCCGTCCAGTTCGGACACCGAAAGATCATGGTCATTGCCGTTGCGGCGTTACTCTGGTCGGTAGGCAGCAGTCTTTGGGTCTATCCACACAGCCTCTCGTATTTCAACGAACTGGTCGGTGGTCCGAAGAACGGACACGCCCATCTGGGCGGCATCCCGTGGGACAGCAATATCGACTGGGGCCAGGACCTGCTCTACTTGAAGCGCTGGCTGGAGAAGCATCCCGAGGCGAAGCCGTTGCATCTGGCGTTCAACGGGTCCTACGACGCCAGCATTGCGGGAATCGAGTACACGCCTC
>CAYYOX010000431.1:0-6195 GCA_964473065.1 uncultured Planctomycetaceae bacterium
CAAGTATGCCTAATATCCCGAGGCCGTCACAACCTTCTTCCTCGATGACAAATTCGGGCTCTCCGCCAAGTTCGGTGATCTGCTCGACCGACTGACGGACGAAGATTCGTCGCTACTGACGAATCGCGCCTCCACACTGGACAAGAAAATCGAACGGAATGAGGAACGCGTCACTTTCATGGCAGAACGACTGAATCGGCAACGAGACCGATTGCTGAAGCAGTTCTACAACATGGAGATGGCCATCGCCAAGCTGCAAAGCGGCTTGATGGCGTTGAACGCGCTGGTTCCCATCGCACCCATGCAATCCAACGGGCTGAGGCTGTAGCAGGGAGCTGGCGGTTTGGCGGGCAGCGATTTGGCGGGCAGCGATTTGGCGGGCAGAGCCCACCCTACTTCAGACAAGAACACCAATCACCAAGACACGGAAGGAACCGTTCATGGCGACATCGGCTCGAGAAGAATATCTGACCACGGAAGTGATGACGGCCACGCCCCAGAAGCTGCAATTGATGCTCATCGATGCGGCGATCCGCTCGGCCGAACGAGGCAAAAAATACCTCCAGGACGACGACAACGAAAAGGCCTGCGAGGAAATCCTGCACGCCCAGGAGATTGTCGGCGAAATGCTGGGCGGGCTGAACGAAGAGGTTGCCCCCGATCTAGTCAAAAAGGTGGCCTCGGTCTATCTGTTCGTCTTCCGGTCCCTTATGGAAGCTAGCCATGAGAGAGACGGGGAAAAGCTTGACAAAGCCCTGCGCGTTCTGCAAACCGAACGTGAAACGTGGCGCCAGGTGTGCCTGGATCTCGGCAGCACCATCGAGCCGGAAACAGGCTCATTGGACCTTGCCGAACAAGGGTCCGGCGACATTTCCACGCCGCCGACACACTCGCCCGGGATGGGTTCGGGAATGGGTTCGGAACCGGGTTTGGCCAACGATTTGCCTTCCTCGGGGCTCTCCCTGGAAGCCTAGGCCCCTGGAAGCCTGAGCCATCGTGCGGTAGAATGCGGCCTTTGCAAACCGCAGCCATTTACCGCCGGAGAGCCCCCGTGAGCGATTCCCGACTCTTGATTCGCGTCGGCCATAGTCCCGACCCGGACGACGCCTTCATGTTCTATGCGCTGGCCAAGGACAAAATCCCCACCGGAAACCTCCGCTTCGAGCACGAGCTGGTCGACATCGAGACGCTCAACCGCCGGGCGTTCACCGGCGAATTGGAACTGACGGCCGTCAGCCTGCACGCCTACGCCCATCTCAGCGACCTCTACATGCTGTGCAACTGCGGGGCCAGCATGGGTGATCGCTACGGACCGATGGTCGTCGCCAAAGAGTCCCGCTCGCTCGACGAGTTGGGGCGTGCCACAATCGCCGTACCCGGCACGCTAACCACCGCCTATCTGGGCCTGAGGATGTGTCTGGGCGTTGATTTCGACCATGTCGTCGTTCCGTTCGACGAAATCCTCGATGTCGTGGTCGCCGGCGAGTACCAAGGCCAACCGATCGACGCCGGGCTGATCATCCACGAAGGCCAGCTCACCTACGCCGAGCAGGATCTGCATTTGATCGTCGACTTGGGCCAATGGTGGTTCGAGGAAACCGACCTGCCGCTGCCGCTGGGCGCCAACGCCATCCGCAAGGATCTCGGTCCCGAGACGATCCGCGAGGTCCACCGCCTGCTGTTGGAAAGCATCCAATACGGCCTCGACCATCGCCAAGAGGCACTCGACTACGCCCTGGGCTTCGGCCGAGGACTGGATCGCGGGCAAGGCGACCGATTCGTCGAGATGTACGTCAACGACTGGACCCTAGACTTCAGCCCCCGCGGCCGCCAAGCCGTCGCCGAGCTCCTAGCCCGCGGCCACGCCGCCGGCATAATCCCCAAGCTCGTGGTGCCCGAGTTCGTGCTATAAAGCCGCGACCGTTGGTCGCGCCTGTGTGGCTTTGCGGCGTTGTAGCTGTACTCGCCAGAGTGCGGTAATCTCGCGTTGCCCGCCAGAAATGCCCATTTCAGGGGGTGCGTGACGATTGGCCTGCTACCCAAGATCCCTTGCTCTTGACAATTCCGCGGCGAAGTCGTATATTTAGTATATTCAGTACGTACTTAACGTACGATACAATTAGTAAGAGGAGGACGTCATGAACAAGACTGTGGAAGACATTCAGAACGAGTTTATCGACACGTTTGGGGAAGCGGCCCAGCGCTACGGCCTGACCCGGGTTGCCGGGCTCCTGAAGGGGCTGCTGCTCTTCTCACGCCAGCCGTTGTCGCTGGACGACATGGCCGAGCGGCTCGAGGTATCGAAGGCCTCGGTCTCGACCAACATCCGACTCCTCGAACGGTGGAAGGCCGTGCGAAGAGTTTTCAACCGCGGAGACCGCAAAAACTACTACGAGTTGCGGGGAGACCTTTGGGAAATCGAGACGGAGATCGCCACCACGATCTGGAAAGAGGAACTCGATGGATTCGCCGATTACTTGGCCCGGTGGAAACGCGATTTGGCTGAAGCTGACGAGAGCGACTCCAAGGACAGCGACTCCGAGGACTGGGAGTTCCTGGCGAAGAGATTGGAGGAGATCGACCAATTCCTCGACGCGGGGAGACACTTGCTCAACTTGTTCATGCGTGAGGGCAAGGTCACCCCGGCTGTGATCAAGAAGATCCAAATTGTGTAAGGCTTTCTGATGAGATTGATCCTCTATACGGGCAAAGGCGGAGTGGGCAAGTCGAGCATCGCCGCGGCCACCGCGGTGCGAACGGCCGAACTCGGCTGCCGAACGCTGCTGGTCAGTTCCGATCTGGCCCATAATCTCTCCGACATCCTCGACACGCGAGTTGGCGGGGAACCGGTGCGCATCGCCGAGAACCTCACCGCATTGGAGGTCGATGTGCTCCGCGAAATTCGCGAGCAGTGGGCGCCGGCCCAGGATTACTTTACCGGCTTTCTCGCCTACCTCGGCATGGAAGACGCCGTGGCCGAGGAGGTTGCACTGCTGCCGGGCATGGACGAACTGTTCCTGCTGACGCGCATCCTGCGGGAACTCGATAGCGAACAGTACGACCTGATCATTGTCGACTGTTCCCCGACCGCCGGCACGCTGCGAGTGCTCACGATGACCGACACCGCATGCACGAAGCTGAACAAACTGCTGGATATCGAACGCAAGATCATGAAGCTCGTCCGTCCGATCGCCGTTCGTATCAAAGAGTTCCGTCCGATGATCCCGTCGGACGAGGTTTACGGGCTTTTCGACGAGTCGATCACCGAGGTGGGGCGGCTGGGAGAAATCCTTAAAGATCCGGAGGTTGCTTCCGTCCGATTGGTCCTGAACCCCGACCGGATCGCGATTGCCGAGACCCGACGCGCCTTCACCTACCTCGGACTGTTCGGTTTTCCCATCGACGGGATCTTCGTCAACAAGGTCTTGCCCGAGGAGCTTGCCGAGGGCTACATGCACGACTGGTTCACGCTTCAAGGGCAGCTTCTCGAGTCCATCGATCAGTCGTTTCTGGACGTGACGCAGTTTCGGGCGCCCTTGCTCGACAAGGAACCGATCGGACTTCATCCGCTCTCGGAAATGGCCCGCGGCATCTTCGGCCCACAGCGTCCCGAGGAAGTGCTTTCGGCGACGAAGTCCGTCTCCCTCGATCGAGAGGACGGCCGTTATCGACTCGTCTTTTGGCTACCGAACGTCGGGAAGCAGGAGCTTGACGTCGGGCGGAAGGACGCCGAGTTGATCCTCACGGCGGGCAGCTACACGCGAGTCTTCTCTCTGCCAGACACGCTGGTCGACCGCAACATCGCGGAAGCCACGTTCGACGAAGGCAACCTGACGATCACGTTCGAGTAAATCGCCACCGGAGTGGTCCCCAAGGTCATCGTGCCCGAGTTTGTGCTATAAAGCCGCGACCGTTGGTCGCGCCTGCGTGGCTTTGCAGCGTTATTCGACACGTGTTGGCGCGACCAACGGTCGCGGCTTTATAGGGGTCGCGGCTTTATAGAACTTACCCGAAATAATCCGGCTCGTTGCCCGGCTTCCACTTGATATTGCAGCCGATGCTGGGACGTTGCTCTTCGGGGACGAGTCGGTCGGAGAGGACGGCGTTTAAGGCCGCGATCAGATCCTCGCCGGTTACCGGCAGATCGTTGCCGGGGCGGCTGGAGTCCATCTGTCCGCGATAAACGAGTTTCTGGTCGGCGTCGAAGACGTAGAAGTCGGGCGTGCAGGCGGCCCGATAGGCTTGGGCCACCTCTTGCGTCTCGTCGAACAGGTAGGGGAATGTATAGCCGCGGTCGACGACCTCTTGGGCCATCTTCTCAGGTGCGTCGTCGGGATAGCTTCCGACGTCGTTCGAATTGATCCCCACCACGGCCACGCCCCGCTCTTGGTACTCCAGGGCCAGTTCGGCCAATCCCGTGGCGATGTGCTTCACGAAGGGACAGTGATTGCTCATAAAAATCACCAAAAGCGCCTTGGCTCCGGCAAAGTCGCACAGGGAAATCTTCTTGCCGCTTGTGTCCGGCAGCGAGAACTCAGGGGCCGCCGTCCCCAGCTCGAGCATAGTACTGGCAGTTTTGACCATCGCGTTTCTCCTTGCGTAGTGTATGCAGTGCCCACCCGACAGGACTGATTCGGCGCAGGCTACAGTATTGTACGCATGCAGTCACGGCCCGGATAGGGGGAATTCTCCGAGTATTCGCCCGATTCAGGCGGCTACAACAGCGGAAAGGGCCCGTGGTTTGCCGATAGATAGTAAAGTCTGCTTATCTTATCTCATCCCATCTTATTCTTGCCAAGGAAGGCTTCGTATGGCTACGGTTCCCGAGGCGCTGGCAGCAGCTCAATCGCATTGGCAGGCAGGCCAGCCGCAACAGGCCGACGAAATCTGCGGGCAGATTCTGCGGATCGACTTTCAGCATTCCGGATACGCCGACGCGCAGTTCGACTTGGGTAGCCTTTACGCCGGCCAGGGGCGACTCGAGGAGGCGATCGACTGTTTCCGGCGGGTGCTGCAGGTTAGGTCGCGCGATGCTTCGGCGCATTACAACCTGGGTGTGGCCTTGGGCTTGCTGGAACGGTTCGAGGAAGCCATTGTCGCGTATCGCTCGGCCATCAAAGCGAGGCCCAATTACCCGACCGCGCATAACAACCTTGCCGACGCGCTTCAGAAGCAAGAGGATTTCGAGGAAGCCATCGAGCATTACCAGCAGGCGATTAAGCTCGATCCGCAATTCATCGACCCGTTGTACAACCTGACCAACCTATATCGGGAACAGGAAGAGTTCGACAAGGCCATCGAGGGCTATCAGCAGGTGATTCGGATCTCGCCGGATCATGCCCAAGCCTACAACAACTTGGGAAACACACTGCACCTGAAGCAAGAGTATGAGGAAGCTGCGGATGCTTATCGCCGGGCTTTGGCGATCAATCCGGAACTTGCCGAGGCGGCGACCAATCAGAGCCAGGCTTTTCAAAAGCTGGGCCGACTTACCGAAGCGATCGAAGCCGCCCGCAAGGCACTGGCAAGCCGTCCCGGCGCTCCCTTGGTTCACTACAACCTGGGTAACGTGCTGCACATGAACGGCGAGAAGGACGAGGCCGCCGAGTGCTTTCGCAAAGCCATCGAACTCGATCCCACTTACGCGGAAGCCTACAACAATTTGGGCGTGTCCAGCGGCAAAGGGGAGGATACAAAGCAGAAGGATGCGGACGAGGAGTCTGCGTGCTACCATCAGGCACTAGAAATCAAGCCCGACTACGCCGAGGCCCATTACAACCTGGGTAACGTACTTCAACGTCAGGAAAAACTCGATGAGGCCAAAGCGTGTTACGAACGCGCACTCGAGTTGGATCCCGATTACATTGCGGCCCATAACAATTTGGCAACGATTCTGTACGAGTACGGCGATCTCGAAGGCACGCGATCCCACTACGAACACGCCTTGCGCGTGAATCCCGAATATCATGCAAATTGGAACTACGCGCTCTACCAACTTCTGATGGGTGATTTCGAGAACGGCTGGAAGAACTACGAGTGGCGTTGGGAAAAAGAGACTCGCAAGCGAGACTTTGCTCATCCGGTCTGGGACGGTTCGCCGCTTTGTGGAAAACGGATTCTCGTCTTTGCCGAACAAGGAATCGGCGACGAGATCATGTTTGCCCAATGTCTGCCGGAGATCATCGATCAGGCGGC
>CAYYOX010000432.1:0-2229 GCA_964473065.1 uncultured Planctomycetaceae bacterium
TTCCAGCACGATGTAAGGGCAGTAATTGCACTTGAACGTGCAACCGCGACTGGCTTGAATCAGGGCCGTGGGAAAACGCCAGAAGTCGTAACCAATGCGAAATCGCTTGGGTCGAAACGCCGACCAGTCGGGCGGCGGCAAACGATCGAGGTCTTCCAGCGTACCCAATTGCACGACAGCCCCCGGCCGGTCGAGCACGTCGTCCAGCCGCCAGAGCAGTTGTTCGGCCTCGCCCTTGACCACGGTCACGCCCAGGTCGTCGAAGGCTTCCGGCATCACGGAGGCCACCAACCCGACCACCAACACGCGGGCCCGGGGATTCTCCCGGACCACGCGACGAATGGCTTCGCGTTCCAAATCGAGCGTGATCAGCGAGGGGCAAAAGACATACAGATCGGCGTTGCGCGGGAAACGATCCTCGGCATATTCGACCTGATGTCCCAGCCGGCCGAAAATGGCCGCCAGATGGGCATACAGCAAAGCCACGGGCCGCTGGTCGCGCGTGTAGAACCGGCGGATAATCTTGCCGCGGATCCCGCCGTCGCCGGGATACTTCCCCACGCCGAATCCCCCGGCAAAATCTTTCGAGGCGTCCAGTTGTTGAGTATCCCAAAGTACGACGTTCATCCGGCTTTCCTGTACGGAGGGAGTTCTCGTGATTTGGTACTTGGCCGAGATGTTCGATTCTCGATAAGCGGCACGGTCGCCGGGGCTTCTCGATGCACGATCTGTGTCTTTCCGCCTGGCAGGAGTCGATAGCGGATTCCCCGCCATGTGACGTGGCGACTGAATAAGGACCCCAACAGCCCCGGCCAGCCGATCAGCCCTGCCAGCGGACTGGCCCAAATATCGAATCGCGACGCGACGCGCAAGGTCTCTTTGTGGTCGGGGAAAAAGGTCTCGATCAGGTCCTGGCGAACGCGACCGCGAAAGACGGTTGCCGCGTAGGCCAGCGCCATCGTCGAGCCGGGAATCCACCACGGCAGGCTTCCGCCGAGCAGGCTCCATGCCAGCGCGGCTAGGCTACCCAGCCATACCAGGTTATTGAACGTGGCGGCGACGATGGTAAGGACCCACCAGTCAGGCACGTGAAAACGGGCCATGAAATACTGCCGGCGGATAAACGACCACATGTCTCGTAGCGAGCTGTCCAGCGGCGAGGCGACCACACAGACCGGATCGAACCGCACGTGAACCTTGGCCTCGCGCAACTCGCGCGTGGCGATTAGGTCGTCGCTGATCGTACCTTCCCAGGCCGCCCGCAAACCGATCCGATCGAACGTCTCACGGCGAATTCCCCACGACCCGCCCCATACCAAGTAATAACTGCTACGACCCAACAAGGCCATCACACCGCTATTGAGGCTGTAGAGCAGGAGATTGGCGATCGAATTCCGTTGCGGCATAAACCAACGATATCCGGTCACTGCGGCCGCATCGTTTTGAAGTCGCGCCGCCAACACCCGCAACCATTGCGGCCGAGGTCGGGCGTCGGAATCGACGAATGCCAGGTACTCCACGTCCGGGGCGAGATCGGCTGTGGCCGCTCGCAGATTATGCACCTTCTGCCCGGTCGATGTTGCGATGCCGGCCACGACCAGTCGTGCCGCAACCTGCGGATGCTCGGCCATCACTTCACGAATCACCGCCGCGGCCGGATCGTCCGCGCTTTCGACAACGAACGTGATCTCGTAGTCGTCGTAGTCTTGAGCAAGCAAGGCGCGAAGATTCTCGGCCAAGTCAACGTCGATCCCCTTGCAGGGCGCGAACAGTGCCAGGCGGCCTTGGGGCCGATGACGCGAAAGGCCTCGCATGCAACTCCGCCCATAGCGGCGGTGCTCCCACGCCTGCAGCCCAAGCAGAATTGACTGAACCAGCGTCAGAAAGGCCAAAATCAGATAAGCAATCAACCAGAAAGATTCCATTCGTTCAAGCAAGCCTCGTCCATGAGGAAAAACCATCCCGCTCAGCGCGCAGGCCGACCGGCAAGGCGAAGCATAGTCGATCGCAGCGGATACGGTCAATCCCAATCGCCCTGGCAACGTGCGGCCTTTAGGTAACCTGCGGGCAATGGGAAATCACCCCCGTCCGAAGGGATCGGAACGTGACGCGTTTGCGATACAATAACCACCGCGCCAACCGATTTCACACTTCAAACGTTTAGCCGTCGCCGGCACGGCGATGGGACGTGTTTAGCCGTCGCCGGCACGGCGATGGGACGTGTTTAGC
>CAYYOX010000432.1:2239-6193 GCA_964473065.1 uncultured Planctomycetaceae bacterium
CCCTTTACGCGTTCGTAGCCAAGAAAGCAGGCGATCATGAGCAAACAACAATCCAACTCCCGTTCACGCGGCCATGGCCTGATGCTGCTGGGTATCTTGGCGAGCATTGTGCTGGGGGTCGTTTTGGGGACCGTCTACGGGCGGACCATGTGGCTGGCTTCCGGCGGCGCCGAAGAGAAGCTCACGCGACTTGAAAAGACCGTGCAACAGAAACTGGACTTCGCCCAAAAGGCCGAAGACAACGGAAATCTCGACGAGGCCCGCCGCCTTCGCGCGCACATTCCCCAAATCAAACAAGAAATCCGCCGCACCGAAGACGATCTGGCCTGGGCGCAGGACGCCGATTTGACCGTCGCCGGATTGGTCAGCGACATCGTGCGATTCGTCGGCGTGATCTTTCTTCGCATGTTGATGCTGATCGTGATTCCCCTGGTCGTCACCAGCATGATCTGCGGAATCACATCATTGGGCGACATTCGCGAGATGGGGAAGGTCGGCGGTTGGACGTTAATCTATTACTTTTCCACCGGTGCAGCCGCCGTCACGTTGGGGATTATTCTGGTGCAGGTCATCGAGCCCGGGGTCGGCGCCGACGATACGTTTGCTTATGTGAGCGAGCACGTGATCGTTCGAGAGAATACCAGTCTTGCGAACACGCTGCTGGAGGTCTTCCGCGGTCGGCCTGACGAACCGGGCAGCGGCATGATTCCCGCCAACGTCTTCCGGGCAGCCACCGAGACCAACGTCTTAGGCCTGATCGTCTTCTCGTTGGTCTTCGGCGCTGCGTTGAGCACCTTGGGCGAACGGGCCAAACCGGCCATCGACTTCTTCCGCGCGGTCAACGAGGCCGTGATGTGCATGGTTCGGCTGATCATCATCTTCACGCCCGTCGGCGTCTTCGGCCTGGTCGCCACACAGATTGCCGATGCGGGCGGCGGCGTGGCTTTCTACGCCGAGCTGCAACGCCTGGGCTGGTTCGTCCTGACGGTCACGCTCGGGCTGGCGTTGCACTTGATCTTGCTGTGCATCCTGCTGGCCGTCTTCGCGCGCCGCAATCCGCTGCGTTACTTCTACGGCGTCGCTCGGGCTTTGCTGACCGCGCTGAGCACCGACAGTTCCTCGGCCACCTTGCCGGTGACGATCGAATGCGTCGAGGAGAACGGGGTGTCGGAACGGGCGGCCGGGTTCGTGTTGCCGCTCGGCGCGACGATCAACATGGACGGCACGGCGCTGTACGAAGCGACGGCCGCCATCTTCATCGCCCAATCGGCCGGGATCCCCTTAAGCGGCGCGGCCCTGGTGATCGTCTTTCTGACCGCCACCTTGGCCGCGGTCGGCGCGCCCGGCATCCCCAGCGCCGGATTGGTCACGCTGATGATCGTGCTCTCGGCCGTCAACCTTCCGGCCGCCGGCATCGGCACGATCCTGGCCATCGATTGGCTTCTGGATCGCGAGCGCACGTCGGTCAACGTCTTCGGCGACGCAGTCGGCGCCGCGATAATAGACCGCTACCTCGAATCAAGACAGTGAGCGGCAAGGCGCTAACCCGCCCTTGACCGACGGATGCATCCACCACAACGGTCAGCTCCGACCCCGCAACACGTTACCCAACCAGCATTTACGCCGCCACGCCGCCAGCCCCGCCCGGAAACGCTACCCTTCCTGGCCGAGTTTTGATATAATGCGGACAGAGCCCAACAGCCCTCATCGCTACATGACAAGTGATAATAGGCTGTCCGATCTTCTTCAAGCCTTAACATTTCACGGTGTGAAACATGATCGACGCAAGCACACAGAAACCTCTTCATGTATCGGTCGACGGTGATGCCGGACCGTACATCATGGTTCCGGTACAGCAAATCGGCGACCTCTGTACTTTGCTCGACGCCCACAAGATCTCCTACTGGGTGGACGAAGCGGCGATTTCACTCGACGGGAAGCCAGAAGTGACTGTTGTCAATCTTGGGTCTGGCACTGATGCGGCCACCGTTCAAGACATTTTGGACGGCGCATCCTCGCGCTGACAACGGATTGCTTCATGGTGCTCATCGACGAAATCACTCAACTTCGCGACGATAGCCTTTCGTCCCTCAATGCAAGTCACGACTACTACGTTCACACGAAAGGTGTGTGGCGGCTTGCACAGCAAATGTTTCAGCAAGGCCGCAAATTCACCATTCGCAATCAGGCCACTGGTAACACCGTCGATGAAGTGGAACTATCCACTTTGGTGCAGGGCTACGTTACGGGTTCTTTGGCCTCGGCTACGTTTCAGCATTTCGTATCCTTGTTTGAGCGATTTGTGTTTGATTTGCTCTCCCTTTGGCTAACCAAGTATCCCGATAGTCTTTCGGCCAATCAACTCGAGTTTCAGACTGTCTTGGAGGCTCCAGATAAGGACGCGATAGTCGCCGCTGTTGTACAAAAGAAAGTGCATGGACTTTCGTATAAACGCGTAGATGAATGGTTCGCCTATCTTGAGAACATCGCAAAACTGGGTTGCCCAAATCAAGACCAGATCGAGCAACTCGCCGAAATCAAGGCCTCGCGTGACGTACTGGTTCACAATAACGGAATTGCCAATGCGATATACGTTGACAAGGCCAATTCAATACACGTTGACAACTCGAAAAAGCGTGCTCGCTTTTCCGATGGCGACAAACTAGAACTGCCTGAACAGTACCATCGTGACTCGTGGCAACTGATAAGGCAGGTTGTGACTGATGTTGCGAATGCCGCAATCAACAAACTGGGAAACTGAACCGCAAAAGGGGAATAGCAAACGGATGAACCGGCGCGACGGGCGTTCCAACGGCGGTGAGCGGCAAGGCGCTAGCCGCCGGTGTTTGATGGGGTAACGTTTGTCCGGCGGCACCGGTGGCTAGCGCCATTCCGCTCACGGCGATGGTGGTTTGGCGCTAGCCCGTAAGCCCGCCAAGGTCACCACGGATCGCGGGGGAATACGCACGGTTTGGCCGCTCGGCACGGCGGCGCATGGCGTTAGGTCGGCGGTGGTGCTGGTCAGATAGGGAATCCATTGGTCTACCGAAAGGTCCTTTACATCTACGGCAACCAGATGTTCTTTTGAACTCCAGTTGACCAAAACCAGCACGACCGCGCTGTCGTCGTGACGGTAGGCCGAGACCATCAGGCCTTCGGTCGTGTCTTCCGGCTGGGCATTATCGGATCGAGTAACGCCTAGGCGAACGGCGCCGGGGCGAATAAACCGGCTGAAGTTACCCATGGCCCAGAGCATTTTGGACGCGTAGTAGTTGCCGTCCGATTCACTCTTGTCGACGTAGACGAGTCCGTCTTTGTAGTTGTGCGGCGAAACTCCCAGCCACCATTGCCACGAACAGGCCTCGGCCACGGTCAGGTCGTAATGGATCGTCCGCGCGATGTAGAGCGCCGGGTCGATCCCCAAATCGCGTTTCGGGCCGTACTTTCCTAAGATGCAATACTCGGTCATCGCGTACTGTAGGCCCGGGTATTCATCGAGCTTTTGGCGTAGCAATCGGCGTGTCGACGCCAGCCCGCTAGCCGGCGTGTCGGTCCAGTAGCTGTGGCCGCTGACGGCCCGCGCCAGTCGATTGCCCAGGTAGAGATCCGAGTCGGCATTGAAGAAGTGGTCGATCTGGTTACCTGCCTGATTGTAATCTTCATAGAGGTGGTTGATCGCGCCCGTCTCGCCGAGGAGAATCCGAGTTTTCAGGTTCCGCTTCTGCAAGGCCGGATGCAGTGCGTCGACAAGCTGCTTGATGTCGGCATTGCTATAGCGGCAACCCTCTTGACTCCTGGCGTTCCAATCCCACTGCGGCTCGTTAAGCGGGCTGAGATACGTAAACTCGATCTTCTCGACATCGCGAAAATGAGCCAGCACGTCGGCCAGATAAGTCGAGAACGGCCCGTTGTTCTTCGGATCGAGATTCGTGCTGCCGACCGACGCATCGCAAT
>CAYYOX010000433.1:0-6191 GCA_964473065.1 uncultured Planctomycetaceae bacterium
TCCACTATCCACTATCCACTATCCACTATCCACTATCCACTATCCACTAACCACTGCTCACTGGCGTATCCCATGAAAATCGTCCATCTGTTGGCCGGAGCGGGTGGGATGTATTGCGGGGGTTGCTTGCACGGCAACACCTTGGCGGCCGCCTTGCGAGAGAGCGGCGAGGACGTGATTCTCGCGCCCTTGTATACGCCCATTCGTACCGACGAAGACGACGTCAGCATCGATCGGGTTGCCTTGGGGGGCGCGAACGTCTATCTGCAACAGCGTTGGGCCGTGTTTCGCCATCTGCCGGCGTTGGTCGACCGGTTCTTGGACCACGCCACACTGCTGGACCGGCTAGCCAAAATTGCCCCGGCTACGCGTCCTGAGAAGCTCGGGCCGTTGACCGTCTCGATGCTTCGAGGCGAACAGGGACATCAGCGAAAGGAGCTGCAAAAGCTGATCCGCTGGCTCCGTCAAGAAATTCAACCCGAGGTGATCCATCTCTCGAACGTGCTGCTGGCCGGTCTGGCCGGACCGCTTTCGCGAGAGTTGGGCGCACCGGTCGTATGCACGCTGGCCGGCGAGGATGCGTTTCTTCGAAGGCTCCCCCCGCCGTTCGATCGGCAGGCGATTGACGAGTTGCGGCGACGAATCGGCGACATGGCGGCCCTGATCGCGATGAATGGTTACTACGCCGACCTGATGGCCGAGCGATTGGCGGTCGCGCGCGACAAGATCCACGTCATCCCGCCGGGGCTGAATCTGGCCGGCCACGCCACGCAACCGCCGCAACGCACGGACCGAACGCATGTCACGATCGGCTATCTGGCCCGCGTCTGTCATGACAAGGGGCTTCATGTGTTGGTCGAGGCCCTGATCCGGCTGGCTGCGGACAAGGACCTGCCGCCGGTTCAATTACATGCGGCCGGTTACCTTGACCGGGCCGACCGGCCGTATTTGCAAGAGATTCAATCGCGACTCATCGAAGTCGGGCTGGCCGACCGTTTTCACTATGCCGGCGAACTGGATCGGGCCGCCAAGATCGCCTTTTTGCAATCGCTGGACATCTTCAGCGTGCCGACGGTCCACCCTGAAAGCAAAGGACTGTTCGCTCTGGAGGCCTGGGCCAATGGTATTCCCACCGTGCTGCCGAACCACGGGGCGTTTCCCGAGATGGTCGAAGACACCGGCGGCGGACTGCTCTGCCGGCCGGATGATCCGGGAGCGTTGGCCGCCGCACTGAAGCGGATGATCCTCGAACCACAGTTGGTTGCCCAGTGTCGACAGGTCTTGGGCGGACGAGGGGCTCAACAGGCCGTTCATATTCGGTATAATGCCCAGGTGATGGCCCGACGGACGATGGACGTGTATCGGGAAGTGGTGGGGCACGGTTGAGGTCTGTTTTCGACATAACCTCTCGTGCGGTGCAGCAGTCACCTTGAGGCGGAGTCAGTTGATGAAAAGACAATCTACGTTCTGGGTACTCTTGTTCGTAAGTATTCTGGTCCATTCGAGTCCGGTCCACTGCCGTGAGATCCCGTACGGAACCGGGCGGTGGGATGCGAAGGCCTATGGCAACCACCGAGCGGTTGTGCTGGTGTCCGTCGCCGCCGACGCGGTTTGCGTCCGTGTACCATGGCGTAGAAGGGATACGCATCCAAGGAGCAAGATCCTCGTAGTGGACGGGGCGACGAACCGGCGCGTCTCGAACGTGTACCGCGGCCCTGTCAATCGCGAGTTCGCGGATGTGGTGTTTCAGCCGCCCAGCGGGCCGGGAGAGTATTACGTCTATTATCTCGTCAATGAGATGATCGGTCGCAGCAATTACCCGACGGTCGTCTATCCGAAATCCAACGAGACAGCCGAGCCGCGTTGGCTTGAAAAGCATGGTCTGCCGAAGAAGCCTTTTGCCAAGGACGCCCTACAGGACCTTCCTCGGGCCCAAGTGACGCAGTTCCAGGCGATCGATGAGTTCCACAGTTTCTATCCCATGGAAGTCGTGGCAACCGCCGACGAAGTTGCCGCTTTGCTGAATAAGCATGAAGATGCCTTATATCTTCTCTTTCCGGAAGACCGCCGCTATCCCATCCGCATGACAGAGGACCTACCCCGGCGATGGATCAAATCGGGACCACAGTCCATGTTTCAAGACCGGGCTGGCCGGGGTGAGTATTATGCGTTCCAGATCGGCGTGTTCGCCTGCCGGTCGGTTGTCGAGAATCTTGCGGTTCAGTTCGGAGATCTGAAATCGGTTGACGGCGACGAAACCATCCCGGCCACGCAATTCACATGTTTCAACACCGGCGGGAGTGATTGTACGGGCAAGCGTTTTGAGAAGCGGTGTTCGGTTCCCAAGGGGAAAGTTCAGGCCTTGTGGTGCGGGGTGCAGATCCCGCCGACCGCCCGACCCGGTGAGTATGTCGCCTTGGTGACGGTCAAGCCTGAAAAACTGGCGAGCCGTCAGATCGAGCTCCAGGTTACGGTTTCCCAAGAGGTACTCTCCGACGCCGGAGACAGCGAACCGTGGCGCCATTCGCGGCTTCGGTGGCTAAACTCTCGGCTGGCGCTGGACGACGAGGTGGTCGCACCTTATACGCCGCTTACGGTCGAAAACAACGCCATCCGCTGTCTCGGGAGAAAGGTGACCCTCGGCACAAGCGGACTGCCCGAAAGGATTCAAAGTTACTTTGCCCCGGAGATGACCCGGTTGCAAAAGAGCCCTCGGGAAGTCCTGGCGGGGCCTATCGAGTTGATCATCACCGACGGCGAGGGAAAAGCGTGGTCCTGGCGGGAACAGCAGATGGCTTTTTCCGAACAGACCGCCGGGAAAGTCGCCTGGGAAAGCCGCGGCCGTGCCGGGCCGATATCGCTGAAGTGTGAAGGCCGCATGGAGTTCGACGGTTGTCTCGATTTCGTCGTGAAACTCAAAGCCGAAGAGACGACCAGCCTGGGTGACATCCGTCTGGAAGTACCCCTGCTTAAGTCGGCGGCCAAGTACATTCTGGGAATGGGCGTCAAGGGCGGCCATCGGCCCTCCACGTTGCAATGGAAATGGGACCAGAAGAAGAACCAGGATTCCGTCTGGCTGGGGGACGTCAACGCCGGGTTGCGGGTCAGCTTTCGAGATGAGCGTTACGAACGCCCGTTGAATACCAACTTCTACCTGCGCAAGCCGCTGGTGATGCCCCGTTCGTGGTGCAATGACGGCCGAGGCGGATGCGATCTGATCGAGGTCGGCGAAGATCGCGTGTTGATCAGGGCCTACAGCGGCCCCCGGACGATTGCGGCCGGCGAGAAGCTCTATTTCAATTTCAGCCTGTCGGTCACGCCCTTTCGGCCGATCAACCCTAAGCGGCAGTGGGCGACCAGATACTATCATCGTTACAAGCCCTTGGACGAGATCGCCGCCACCGGAGCGAACACGATCAACGTGCATCATGCCACAGAAATCAATCCCTTTATTAACTATCCGTTTCTGCAACCCCGTGCGATGAAGGCCTATATCGACGCGGCGCATGCCCGGGATATGAAGGTCAAGATCTACTACACGGTTCGCGAGCTGTCCAACCGTGCTCCGGAACTCTTTGCACTGCGCAGCCTGGGCGATGAGATCTTCTTTCCCGGCGAGGGAGGCGGTTTCTCCTGGCTGCAGGAGCATCTTGACTCGGATTACATCGCCGCCTGGTATGTCCCCAAACTCGAAGATGCCGCCATCATCAACAGCGGCGTGTCGCGATGGCACAACTACTATGTGGAAGGGCTCGACTGGCTCGCCCAGAACGTCGAAATCGACGGGCTGTATATCGATGACGTGGCCTTCGACCGAACCACCATGAAACGGGTTCGAAAGGTCTTGGACCGCAATCGGCCGGGGGCACTGATCGATCTGCATTCGGCCAACCAATTCAACGTTCGCGACGGTTACGCCAACTCGGCCAACCTCTACATGGAGCATTTTCCCTATATCGATCGCCTCTGGTTTGGCGAATACTTCGACTACGACAGCCCACCGGAATTCTGGTTGACGGAGATCTCAGGCATTCCGTTTGGCCTGATGGGAGAGATGCTCCAGGACGGCGGCAATCCCTGGCGAGGCATGCTTTTCGGCATGACTTCCCGCCTTCCGTGGGCCGGCGATCCCACAGGGTTGTGGAAGCTTTGGGATGATTTCGAGATCCAAAACGCAGAAATGTACGGGTTCTGGGCCCCGTCCTGCCCGATAAAAACCGATCACCCCGACGTGCTGGTCACGGCCTATGTCAAGCCCAGGGAAGTGCTGATCGCGATCGCGAGTTGGGTGGGCGAGGACGTTCAAGTGCAGCTTCAAGTCGACTGGGGTGCGTTGGGCCTCGATCCGGACCAAGCCGTACTTGAAGCACCTTTCATCAAGGATTTCCAAGAGCAAGCCCGCTTCCGGCCGGGAGATCCCATCACGGTCAAAACGGGCCGCGGCTGGCTGCTTTCATGCAGTGCAAGAGATGGGCAATAGCTTGCTTGACGGCCGGCGTAGGATGGGGATATAATCGGGGCCGCAGTGAACGGCCGACGGCTTGTTACAGAGGAACTCCAAGATGCAACGCGAATTCGCTTTCGAGATGGCTACGTCCAATATCCGGTTTGGCGCCGGTGTGACGCGGGAAGTGGGTATGGATTTGGCGGATCTGGGGGCCCGGCGCGTAATGGTCGTCACCGACTCGCATCTGGCCAAGCTCCCGCCCGTGGCGACCGTGCTGGAATCGCTCGAGGCGGAGAAGGTCGAGTACTCGCTGTTCGACCGGGTGCGCGTCGAACCGACTGACCAATCGCTGCAAGAGGCCATCGAGTTCGCTCAATCCGAGCCGTTCGACGCCTTTGTGGGGGTCGGCGGCGGGTCGGTGATCGATACGGCCAAGGCGGCCAATCTCTACAGCACCTACCCGGCCGAGTTTCTGCATTACGTCAATCCACCCATCGGCCAGGGCGCACCGGTGCCCGGCCCGTTGAAACCGTTGATCGGCATTCCGACCACGGCCGGCACGGGCAGCGAGACGACGGGGGTGATCATTTTCGACCTGGAGGAGATGCACGCCAAGACGGGGATCGCGCATCGGCGACTGAAACCGACCTTGGGCCTGGTCGATCCGGAGAACACGCGAACTTTGCCTGCCATGGCGGTCGCGGCGACCGGCTTGGACGTGTTTTCCCATGCGCTGGAGTCGTACACGGCCTTGCCCTTCACCGAGCGCCCGCGGCCCGAGCGACCCTTGGTACGGCCCGCCTATCAGGGTTCCAATCCGATCAGCGACGTCTGGTCGACCGAATCGGTGCGGATGGCGGCCAAGTACTTGCCTCGCGCCGTGGAAGATCCCGACGATGAGGAAGCCCGCTCGCAGATGATCCTGGCCGCATCTTATGCCGGCATGGGTTTTGGCAATGCGGGAGTCCACTTGCCGCATGGGATGTCTTATCCGATCTCGGGCATGGTGCGCGACTATTGCCCGGAGGGTTATACCAGCGATTGGCCGTTGGTGCCGCACGGGATGGCAGTGATCCTGGGCGCCCCGGCCGTGTTCCGTTTTACCGGGCCGGCCTGTCCCGAGCGACACCTCCATGCGGCCGAACTGCTGGGAGTCGACGTGACCAACGTCAAGGCGGCCGACGCGGGCGACCTCTTGGCCGACGCGGTGGTGGGGTTCATGCAGCGGCTGAACATCCCCAACGGGCTAAGCGCCATCGGCTGCACGCGGGACGACATTCCGGCCCTGGTCGAAGGCACGTTACCCCAGCACCGCGTAACCAAGCTCTCCCCGCGCCCCGCCGGCGCCGAGGAGCTAACGGCACTGTTCGAGGCCACCATTGAGATCTGGTAGCAGGTTGTCGTGCGAGTGTGTCACGTTGCAGGAGTGTGCCACTGCTTCGCAGAAGTAGTGCTTTCCAAAGGAGCAGAAAATGACAAAACACGAATACAAACACGTCAGAATGAGTTACACATTACGTAGTTGGTTTTCAAAGGGCGCCTTTGATAGGCAACTGTGCGACCTTCTTGAGCAATTGGGAAACGACGGCTGGGAACTGAAATCCACCATTCATCATGGGTCTCATGTACATCTGATTTTTGGCAGACCAAAAGAAGAATCCTGATAACAAGCGGCCGGTCTACTTCAGACGTTCCCATCGCGGAAAATAGACGCATACGGCCCGACCGACGAGATCGGCCAAGG
>CAYYOX010000434.1:0-2011 GCA_964473065.1 uncultured Planctomycetaceae bacterium
GTCCAGTTCCAAAACGGCAAATGCATGATGTGATCCTCCTACAACTTGGGCAAGTTCAGTAAGGCAAGGTTCAGCGACGAACGGCAAAGAGCGGGCAAGATGCACCACGAATGTCGACCTGGAGAACGCAGGCGATGCATCGGGTACGGACGGTCCATACGTCGATGGCAACCGCTGCAAGCAGGTCGCAAGTAGGCGAAGAGTGGGGCTGCAAAACTCATAGTTGTCCCATCAAAAGTGTGCCCATATTGCGTGCGAGGCAAGTCCCCTCGCGAGCTGTATGGTGATGAGCCTACCAGCTTGCCCACTCTGCGTCAACGAAATTTCGTGCCTAATCCGGATTTTCTTTTGTTTCTGCCCAAGCTGTCATAAAGAAGAATCTGGAGCGTTCGGAGTCCACATTCCGCTCTACTCAGGTCACTGAGCACGCCACCAAGGCAGCCTAGATACCCAGGCTTCGCTAAATTGACGTGACTTAGCCCCGTAAGACGGAGGCAGATAAGGATCGGGCAGCGGCTGGTCGACCTGCCCGACTGTCGCAACGGGCCAAGGGTGGTGAACCGTTCGGGGATATCCCATGGTCTGGGACGTCGACCTGATCGCCCATGAAGAACTTGTCAAACACCTCACGTTGGCTCGCGCCCACTGCACCTACGGCTGGCGTCACGACCGGTTCGATCACGCCAACACGGTGGGCTGGTCGTTTTCCGGCGGCCACGGCTATGACAACAGCATGGCCGTAGTAATGACCAACGGCATCTTGGGCGCCAAATGGCTCCCCACCGGCCGCCCCGGCGTGACGTATCGGGATCTGCTGGACGGCCATTCCCACTCGATCACAACCAACGGCGACGGTTGGGCGAAATTCACTTGTCCGGATCACAGCACATCGGTCTGGGTCGAGGCGACCAAGGACGAGCAAATCAAGCACCTAGCCGGGGCTATCGATTGAGTGTCCTTCCCCGCAACTCGAATGCAGCCGGCAGGTTCAGCGTGGACAAATTCAAGAGTTCGCTTCAAAAGCCGCTCCTAAGGCACTGTCCCGCCAACCCACAGGCGGCCAAGTCTAACCGAGCGCAACTCGCGCCGGTCACATCGACCGCGGGTAAGAATCCATCCTGGCGCAGAAATGGCAAAATCGGAGAAATCAAGACCAGACTTCCGTTGCCCAGCTTCGCTGTACTGTCTAAAGCCACACGAAACCTGCTTTTGGCCCGTTAAACTGCGCAAAGTCCACGCTACAATGGACACGTACCGCCGCAGTGTGTCAAATCGACGGGTGCAACGCCGCACCAGAGGTATGCCAGTGAAATGCCACAACCGGCGCTTTCAAGTGGTCCCGCAGAGATGGTGTCGTACGGATAGTTTTGGCCTGTTTACGCCTCTCGCAATGTCCCTAGAATTCAGTCCATGGCAAAGAAAAGAAAACCTCAACGTCAATTCGACGTAGCATTGTCATTCGCGAAGCAGGATAGACCGCTAGCGGAAGCTGTTGCGCGAGCGATGCAATCGCTCGGACTACGGGTCTTTTATGACAAAGACCACCACGCATACCTTTGGGGCAAGGATCGCAAGGAGTACGAGCGGATTTACGGCCCCGATTCCGCTTTTGTCGTGCCGTTGATCTCAAAGCACTATGTTAGACGTGAATGGACACAATGGGAGTTTGAGACAGCAAAACGGGAAGCACTAAAACGGAGCGGAGACTTCCTGCTCCCAATCCAACTTGATGAATCAAGGCAATTCGGCCTCACGGACGACCACAACTACCTTGCCGCAGATGACTTCACTCCCGAAGAGTTTGCCCAAGCCCTCAAGACAAAACTCGACTCCGAATACTCACAGGAACAACCAACTGCCAAACGTACGGGGGGTGCCACGGTCCTTGCGATTGCTGCCAGAAATGAGTTGGGATTGGTGGTGACGGCCCTCATACCGATGACTGCACCGCACCCGCGTAGTTTCTTTCCCTATTTCAACTGGTCGAAACACCATCCGCTAATCCGACTGG
>CAYYOX010000434.1:2021-6148 GCA_964473065.1 uncultured Planctomycetaceae bacterium
CTTCTCGGCCATGCCGGCCTGATGGGCCTTCAGCAGCGCCTGGTACGCCTGCCACGGTCTGCGCAGCAGCGCCGCCACGTCGGCGAAGACCCGGGGCTGCTTGACGAGCAAAGAGACCGTCTCTTCGGGCCAGGGGGTGCCCATCGAGCCGATCACGATCGTCAAGGACGGCATCGCTCGGGCGACTTCGTCGAAGAGGTACGGGCGGGCGAATTCCAGTGCGGCTGAGGGGGCGAAATCTCCCCCGCACTCGACGAACACGCCCAGCCCCTGTTCCTGGCAGAATTCGTAGACCGCCATGGCCCGGCTGTGGGCGGGGTGGAAGTTCTGGGCGGCCGGGCTGACCGTTATGCCGGCGAACTCCGGCCGGTTGGCGATATTGGCCAGGCGTTCCATGACGTCCGATTCGAGTGGATCGACCGCTGCGATGCCCACAGTCGTGTCCGCATGCCCATGGACGTAGTCGGCCAGAAAGGCGTTGGGATTGGTGGTGACGGCTCCCATGCCGATGACTATTCGCCATCTTCGTAGTTTCTTTCCTGACATCGACTGGCCGAAGCACATTCGGCGATTCCGACGGGATCAACTGATCAAGGACGATGAAGCGTTTTTGGCCCCCGCAAAGGGCATCGAACGTGGCTTTCAAGATGAGATTGCGGGCCTCAAAGCACTTTGGGTTACGAGGTTGGAGGAGCTGTCGGACCATCCCGATTGTGCATTTTTCCTCTCTCTGCACTACGTAGCAGAGCGGAGATTCGACGATGCGATACTCGCTCTCGCGGATGTAGCGATCACCATGGAGCCAAACTGGTGGGCTGGCCTATACACCACGGCTTTTGACGCTCTTAACAAGCCGAAGATTTGTCGGAAACTGAAACCTGACACACGTCTCGCCTTTCACCGCGCTTTCGGCCATTGTCTTTCGGTGAGCGGACGTTTCGAAGATGCACGCGGCCAGTACGAAAAACTCAGGCGGGCAGGCAACCGACTGAAAAACGTCGAAGCCGTCGGGCTAGCTCTGTTGAATCTCGGAGTGAGCTACCACAAAGACGGAGATGTTGAATCGGCAATAACGTGGTACCAACGCGCCCGCGAGTACGGCGTCGAGCATGGGCAAGCAATGCTCACTTCCCACGCGTTGGGCAACTTGGGTCAAATTGAGGTGGACTTCGATCCCCAGAACGCAATTGAACTTCTTGAGCAGTCCATAGCGTACAAGATAACTGACGATGATCAAGTTGGAATTGCCGGTTCGCTACAGGTGCTCGCTGTAGCTCACGCGGAATTGAATGAGTTCGAGAAAGCCATCGAATACTACGATCGCGCCGAATCAATCGCAGAGGACTTTGACCTCCGATACCTGCGGTCGCTTCTACTGCACAACAAGGCAAATACGCTGCTCCAGGTTGGCAAGCGAACTGAATCGCTACGTACCTTCAAGAAAGCTCTGAAGATTGCTGACGCTGAGGGTTTTTCGGAACTCACAGTTCGATCCACGGAGGGCATCTGTCGAGTCCACTTCATCAGGGGAAGCCTCGACGAGGCTGAAACGTCAATGCTGGATCTGCTGGGATTGTCGAAGGACGCTGCGCTCCGTGAATTCGAAATGACAGCACATCACGGCTTGTGGGCTGTCTATTCTCTCAAGAACGACATGAAGCTTGCAAAGCGTCATTTCACGTCCCTGACCCGAATCGCTCGGAAGCTCACGTCGTACGAATGGCTGGTTCGCGCCCTAGTAGACAAGAGCAAATCTATCGATGCAGACGGGTTCGGTGTGGAGGATCCAAAAACACTCAGCCAATTGATTCGTGCCGAGTCTCGACGCAACGATCCCTTGGCGACGGGATGGCTTTGGCACGCGTTGGCGCAGATTCTTGCGGACCAGAACGTCGACGGGGCCATTGACGCTTTGCTGCGTTGCATCGAGTGTTTCAGCCATGAGCCCGACATGATTGCTGGTGTGTTAGACGCACACGAAGACATTTATGTCTTGCAGTGGGAATCTGGAAGATTCGCAGAAGCGATTCAGACCTTGGACACGATCGCCAGATTGGCGAAAGATCATCGAGTCAGTGTCAGTGAGATTGCGGCGATCGACCAAAAGGGATTCTGCCTACAAGAGCTAGGAAGATACTCGGAAGCAATGCCACTGCACAAGCGTGCCGCCGGGCGTGCCAAAAGGCTGGGCCTGGAAGACCAGACTGTGACATCCTTGCACAACTTGGCAGAGTGTCATCGCCGCTCTGGAGACCCGGCCTCTGCGGTCAAGGTGTTCGAAGATGCGAGAGTTGTCGCAACAGATCTGAACGATGTGGAGTCAGTTATCCAGATCGATCATGGACTAGCCTTGGCGCTGGAATCGCTCCAGGACTACGACGCCGCAGTCTCACTGTTTAGGAACTGCCGGAGTCGCTCTGCCAAAACCGGTTGTTGGCCCGAGTATGTGCGTGCTTGCGAAGCGATCGCCAATCTGTCATGGAGTCGGGGCCGCATGAAAACGGCGGTAAAGCAGTATGAGGCGGCGCTCGCTGCTTGCAAGGAGCATGATGTACTCGACGCTATGCCTCAAATCGCCTTTAACCTCTCGCGGTTGTTACGACTACTAGGTCGGACCCAGCACGCTCGTCGATTATTGGCAAAGCACATTGACGCGGTTGACGATCCTCTCCTTTTCTCGGGTTTTCATTCCACGCTAGCCGAGCTTTGCGAGGAGACGAATAGAATTGAGGATTCTAGAAGACACTGGCGTATCGCCGTTGAATCTGCCGAAGCTGTCGGCAACGAAGATGACATCGTCTTTTGCCGGTCGCAATTCGAAGAGTTCGAGCGTAAGCAAGACACGCAAAACGTTTCGGTCTGCGAATTGGAAGCACTCCTGAAACGAGAACTTTCAGCGGAAGATCGGGCAACCATACTCAAGCAGCTATTCAATGCTCTGCTTCAAGCCAAATCCGAGAGGCGTGCCAAAGAAGTATTCGACTTAGCGCAAGAACACATGCAACAACACGATTTCACAGCACATCTGATAGACATTTACATGTCCGTATTTGATTACAATTGGCATGGAAACCGCGAATCGCGATTCAACTCGCTCCAAGCTTATGTCGGCGCATTTGCAGCCGCAGCAGAAGATTCAGAATTCGATGAATACTCTGGGAAAATCCTGGGGCACGTTATGCGGACACTTACTGAGCGCACGACCGCACCTCCCCTTCGACAACTGGAGTGGTTACACACCCGGTTCGACGAGTGGTTGTCGGATCAACTGAGTGACGGTGAACACATTTCGATTCTGGAGATGCCGCTTCGGTACGCAAAGAGGCTTATCCCATTCAACGACAATCCGGTAAGAATGCTTGAGGAACACGAGAAGTTCGGTCGTGAGCTCGACGAGGAGATGTGACCTTGGACGTGCTGTCTGATGCGAGTCGCTCCCATCGACCGGCGCACCCACGAGTTCGCTGATATTCCAGTGATGTCTGCCGGGCTCAGCACAGTTCGTCCGTGCTCTTCTCCAAAACCTTGTCGGAAGGGCGCAGGGCTTTCGATCCCTGATGATCCGATAATGCCACTGTATTCTCGGAAAGACGTCCAGATGGATCGGCTTGCCGGCGAACGTCCTGCCGAGATGGCGTGGCTGACCTAGGGTAACGCACATCCTAGATCGGTAGCAGATTCGCGCCGCCACATGCCCGACGCCCTCATCCAACAGCCACGCTGATCCACTAGCACGAGGCGGGTGATCTGCAGCGGCGTGAGCTTCTTGCCGCCTCTTTCCTGCGTTTCTAACTGCTAGGGGTGAAATCAGCAAGAAAGCCCTATACGTGCCGTATAAACGCTCTATGGGCGTTATCGTTGGCATGGCTCAGTTGAGGGGGTCGAGGTTTTTGAGGCTAAAAAACCAGTGGATGTAGATAGATATACAACCGCCCGCCGTTGGGGACCCGCCCCCGGATTTCTCTAACATCACGGTGGCCAAGGACTTGCATTGATTGATTACGACCGGGAGGCGTTTTGGCGGTCTGTTTCTCTATAGATAGAAGCATTTCATCCACCACACACACCGTATTACCTACCGAACAGCCTCAGAATAGAACCGAAAGAGGCTTTGAACAACACACCGA
>CAYYOX010000435.1:0-6109 GCA_964473065.1 uncultured Planctomycetaceae bacterium
ACGAATGACGAATGACGAAGAGGACGAGTGCTTTGGATTCAGGGCTTTCCCTTGTCCGGGACCATCGGCTGACCCCAGACGGCCAAGTGGTAGGTGAAGCCGCCGTCGGAGTCGGTGATCAGCGAGAGCACGACCGGTCGGTCGACCCAGGGCGTCAGATCGCCGGTTAGCTCGTGCCATTGGCCGGGGAGGACCCGCAGCTGGGCCAGCAACACGCCGTTGGCTTCGATCGAGAAGACCACGCCGCTGGATTTCGAGCCGTCGCGCAGACCGACGAACGTGTGAAACTTGGCCGGTTCGACGGGAAGCTCGATTGGCCAGTGGACGATCGTCAGGCCATGGTCGGGTGGGTGGACTGCCAGACCGACTTTTAGTTGCCCGCCGACCTTGCCGCCGCCTGACCCGGCGTAGGCAAACCGCGGTGAGTCGAGTTGCATGCCGGCTCGGCTGAGAAAACTGGTGGCCGACGGCGTCCGAGCCAAGTCCAACGGCAACGAGACCCGGTCGGGCCGCTGCTTCAATAGGAACAGGCTGCCGGGAAATGCCGCGCGAAGCCGATAGCGATCGCCTTGCGGTTCGATGTCCGTGTGCATTGTCCCAGAAAGGGCCAACGTGAACCGCTCGGGACTGACCACGATCAGTTCCGTTTCCTTGGTCAACTCGCGTTCGATGCGAGGATCGTACCAGCGGGCCCAATCGAAGTCGGCGGAGTTCTGCGGCCCGGGATGGATCGAGAGCTCGACGTTGACCATTTGCCCTGCCATGGAAGAAAGATCGAGCACGAGCGGCTTTCGTTGGTCGGTGGCCGTGTGGAACTCTTGCTGGAGTTCACGCTTCGCCGAGACAACGCGCACGCCGAAGGTCACGCCGTCGGAGTTCGGTTGACCTACGGCGTCATCGTCCATGGCCACTTCACTCTTGAAATGCAGCTTCCCTCCCGCCGGCAGATGAACGCGAAACCGTGCAAAAGCCACACCGGTCCCTGGGTTTTGAAAGGGCGGATGGGCGGCCAGCACGTGATCGGCCGAGGAGAAGATGCTAAACACGGCCCCGTCGCTGCCGTGCAGCGGGCCGGTCACCTCGTACGCCTCCGCATGAAAAGGCCGCGAACCGCAGATCGCCCCGTCGAGTTGGTCGGCAAAACGGGCCACGATCCGCTGGCGAAGTCCCACGCGAAGCATGGCCAACTCGTCTTGTTCCACAACGCCGGTAACCTGGAACTCGTTGGGCAGGCTTTCGATATGAAAGGCCCCCATGTCGCGCGGTTGGTTGATGTAGGGGTAGAAGCGCGTCGGATCGAGCCCGAACAGTTGTTCCCGGTCATACGCCCGCCAGTTGGGGATCGTGCCCGGCTCGTGCAGTTCGCTCGCGCCGGTAATCGTGCGGCTGATTTCTCGATCGGCGTGCAGGAGCCGGCGGTCGGTCGTCCAGACGACCGGTTCGTCGTTGGCCGTCTTCAAGGGAAAGGCCACGTTCCCCGGCCAAGGCCCGTCGATGTCGATGTCGACGCGGTGCTGCTGGTAGAAGCGGACTTCGTCGAAGAATTGTCGCGTGAAGCCTGTCGGTGGACGGGTTGACGTGTTGTCCGGCTTGAGCGTGGGAATCACGCCCCAGCGGCGATAGGCCTCTTGCCAGGCGGCGTAGAGTTGGTCGTGCGACGGCGGGACCATGCCGAGATAGCCATAGATGATCGTGAAGGGGCGGAACAAGTACGAACAAATCGGGTGGGCCGTCTTGATATAGGTGCGATCGAACGTCCCGTCGGCATGGTAGATACCCCAGACATGCCGCTGGGCGAAGGCCTCGTAGCGATAGGTCACTTCGTTGAGTCCCTCGCCGCTTAAAGCCACCTGCGGCAATGCCTTGCGGAGTTCGCGGTGCAGGGCGAGGTTTCCTTGCAGCATCGATTGCCCGTCGATCGGGCCGTTGTGATCGTTCCAGACGCAGAGCGTTTGGTCCAGGTGCAGGGCGTCGACCGCGTACGTTTCGCAGAGCTTTTTCATTCGCGCAACGAACAATTCCCGCCATGGCTTGTGGGCCGGGTTGATGTAGGCGAACTTGATGATCGGGTCGGTTTTGGTCCATAGCCACCACAGTTTCTCGTGCGTACCCAGCGGATCGCGGACCTGGAACGGCTCGAATGTTTTGTAGAGCGGGTTCAACGGATCGCAACCGAAGTAGTTCACGTGCAACATCACGCGGTAGCCCAACGCGTGGGCCCGGTCGAGAAACGGGCCGAGATTGTCCATCGGCTGGTCGTAGACCGGGTAGTCCCGATCGTAGCCTGCCTTGCGCCAATCGTACACGTAGAGCAGCGTTTGCCCAGGATCGAGCCGCGCGGCCAGTTGTTCGATGGTCGCGATGTCCAAGTCCATGATCACACAGCAGCGAATGTCCTTGACCCAGGCCGGCTTCTGTCGGGCGATGGGCGTGGGTGCAAGATGTTCGGCGGCCCAATCACGATAACGGCGTGCCGGCACGCGCCATGTGCCTTCGTAGGTGTTCAGATGCCAGGGGACGGATTGGCACTCGGTCAACTCATCGAACGGGGCGAAGTTGATCGTGGTCAGTTCCAGCCGCCAGCCGTCTTCTCCCCGGCGGACGGTCAACCGCTTGTGACGGCCCGCATCGTCCTCGGCCCAGACATAGAATCCGTAACCCGGTCCCTCGACGATCACCAGTTGGGCCTCCCAAGTGAACGCGTAGTCGAAGATGTGCGTCGTGCCGGGTGAGTCGGCCGTGAGTTTGATCCCCGAGAAGCCGGGCACGATGATGTTCATCGACAACGGGATGGGGCCGATCGACCACGTGACACCCCGAACGCCCGGCTGCGGCGATTGGCAAGACTGGCGGATCACCAGATCGCCGGAACTCTTGTCGAGCTGATAGGCGCCCCGTGCGGTCGCGTCGGGCAGGCCGTCGAAACGGGCATATTCCCGGGCGTCCTTCGCTCCGGTTGCCGAGCCGGCCGGATGGATCGCACCGATGCGCTCAATGGCCACGCCTTGGCCCGGGCCGCCGCCGAGAAGTTCGTGGCCCAGACGGTCTTTCAGCAACGCCAGTCGGCCCAATTCGAAGGTGGCCGTGAAGCGGTCGGATTCGATCTGAAGCGGGTCGGCCGGCAGCGGCGACGTCAACAGCAGCAGTGTGGCGAGGAAGGCAAGGGTTGTCTTCATGGGGAGATCATCGAAATGCGGTGGAATTGAAGCAGGGGCAAAGCCCACCGACTGCGTCGGTGGGATCCGCGCCGGATCCCCCGGGACGCAGCACGGGGGCTTTTGACCAATTATGCCCTGCACAGGCCCTACAGTCGATACGGCCGAGGGATGTTTTTTTTCAACGGCGAGTTCTTTTGGCCACAAAGGCCCCTAGTTTTGTGTGTGAGATAACCTCTTGATAGGGAAGATTGCCGGGACGGGAAGTGCTGAGCCCGGACAAGTAGAACCCGGAAAAATAGAAACAGGAGACGAACCGATGTCAGAACGATTGGGTCACATTCAGAGCGCGATGCGAGTTCTGATTCGCCGCAACACAACGCTTCATCAGCGGTTGTACGAGGCGGGCAACGAACTCTTGATCGCGTTGGGTAGGTCCGACACGTGGCCGCCCGAAGCGTTTGCCGAGGCGAAACGGATCGAAGAGGCGTTGACCGCCAAGGGCAAGCTTGTCGACACGGTCTGCGCGATGGACACGCCTGCGGCGGCCGATCTGGCCGAGCGGGTTTTCGAATTGGGTGTCGCGCTGACCGTGGCCGAGCATCTGAGATTCGAGACCGGCGGTCATCCGGGCGTACCGCATCCGAAAGCCATGGCTCCGGTGGGAATGTCGCAGCGGCGCGAGGCTAAGGGTTAGAGCGGTCTTTGTCATGCCAACAGGCGCCACAGGTGGCGATGCTGCTTCCTGCGTTTGCCTAATCTTGCGCATGCAGCAGATTTGAATATCGAATATCGAACAAGGAATGGTGAAAGAAGAAGGCAATACTTGCTGCAGAGCCGATTGAAGATGCTGGAGCAAGTCGACACGGAGGCCGTCCGACTTTCTTCATTCGCTCTTCCTTGTTCGATGTTCGATATTCACCGAAAGACAGATTTCCGCCCCTTTTCTTGGCCTTCCTACATCCATGAACGACAGACGTGACCATTGACTATCCTGCGGCAGGAAATCGCTCGCGGACCAAGTCCTGCACCTCGATCAGCCATTGCTGGCGTTGCTCGGGTGTGCTGAGGACGATCGACTCGAAGTTGCGGCGGTGGAAATCCTCGACGCCGCAGAAGTTGAACACGCAGGCCTTCCAGAGGTTCTCCAGCGGGTCGCCGAATAGTTGCAGTTCGTCGTCGCGCGGCGTGTTCGAGGTGGTGATCACCAGGGCCTTTCTGTTTTCCAGCAGTCCGACCACGCCCTGGGGTCCGAACTCATAGGCCGAACCTTGCCGCAACACGCGGTCGAGCCAGCCTTTGAGGATGGCCGGCGGTTGACCCCACCAGTTCGGATGGACCACCAGATAGCCGTCGGCCGCCGAGACTTCCTCGACGTGCCGAGCGACGATCGGATCGAGCGGTTCTTCGCCGGCGACCTCTTCGTGCGAAAGAATCGGGTCGAACCCTTCTTGGTACAGGTCGTGGAAGATGGTCTCATGACCGGCTGCCTCAAGCTCTTCGATGGCCGTCTTGGTGATCACGTGACAGAAGCTTCCCGCCTTCTGATGGCCGAGGAGGACGAGGATGTTCATTGTAGTGGGTAGTGGTTGGTGGATAGTGGTTAGTGAGAAGCGCAAGCGGAAGAGACGCCTTGATCGATTGCTCGAAGCCGGTTGCGGCTTTTTCTGAAACTCTGACCTTAGCGGACTTCCATGTCGCAACTGGTTCCGCCGGAGGCTGAGAGGTAGGCCGAGCGGACGTAATCGGCGACCATGCGGTCGGCGCTGAATCGCCAGCCGAGCGAGCTGATGGAGTTCATCATCCGCTTGATCCAATGCTGCGGCAGCCCGTCGATATCGCGGTCGTAATAGAGCGGGATGACTTCCTCGACCAACACCCGGTGCAGGTCTTCTGCATCCCGCGCATCGGTAATGGCATCGTCGACGTGCTGGGTGCCGCGACCGATGGCGAACCCATTGGCTCCGTCGTAGGCCTCGGCCCACCACCCGTCGAGCACCGAGAGGTTCAGCGCCCCGTTGAGCACGGCCTTCTCGCCGCTGGTGCCGGACGCTTCCAAGGGGCGCCGGGGATTGTTCAGCCAGACGTCGACGCCTTGGATCAAGTGCCGGCAGACGTTGATGTCGTAATCCTCGACGAACGCGATCCGTCCTCCGAAGCGAGGATCGTGCCGTAGGTTGGCGATCCTCTTGATCAGTTGCTTACCCGGCTCGTCGGCCGGATGGGCCTTGCCGGCAAAGATGATCTGCAGCGGGCGGTTGGGGTCGTTGACTATCTTGGCCAATCGATCCGGATCGGCCAGCACCAGATCGGCCCGTTTGTAGGTAGCAAACCGCCGACCGAAACCGAGGGTTAGAATGTTGGGATCGAGGATGTTTCGCGCCGCTTCGACCGCTTCGTCCGACTCGCCGCGCCGACGACACTGCCGGCTGACTCGACGCCGGACGAATGCCAATAGCAGGTTCTTCAAGGCGTAATGGGTCTCCCAAAGCTCGCCCGGATCGACGTCGTGGACCCCTTGCCAGACTTCGGGCTCGCCCATTCGTTCCATCCAACCGAAGGAGAAGTTGCGGTCGTAAAGCTGCTGCATCTGGTAGGCGAGCCAACTCTGCACGTGCACACCGTTGGTGATATGCCCGATGGGGATCTCTTCCTCGACCCGCCATGGCCAAAGGTGAGCCCACATCCGCCGGCTCACATGCCCGTGCAAATTGCTCACGGCGTTGGCCCGACGCGAAAGCTTCAATCCCAAGACGGTCATACAGAACGTCTCGTGCTCGTTTTGCGGCTCGACGCGCCCGAGGCCCATCAACTGTTCGGGCGAGATCCCCAACTCGTCGCGCAAGGGGCCAAGGTGCTCTTCGATCAACGCCCCGTCGAAGCGGTCGTGTCCGGCGGGTACCGGCGTGTGGGTGGTGAAGACCGTGTGTTGGGCCACGTCGCGCAAGGAGTCG
>CAYYOX010000436.1:0-4651 GCA_964473065.1 uncultured Planctomycetaceae bacterium
CCAAGTCGTCCCCTCAGGACCGCTGGTGCGTAACGAAGCGATCCAGCAGATCCTGCTGATGGCTATTTACGCCGCGCGTCGGGAATTGGTCCTCACCACACCCTATTTCGTACCCGACGAGGTCTTGCTCACGGCCCTGGTCTCGGCCGCCCGGCGTGGCGTGGACGTTTCGATCATCGTGCCGGCCAAGGTCGATTCGCTGATGGTACGTTTTGCGAGTCAGGCCCACAAGACTGACCTGCTGTCCGCCGGCGTTCGGATCGCGCAGTTTAGCGGCGGGCTGTTGCACACGAAGTCGATCACGGTGGACAACGAGTTCAGCCTGTTCGGCTCGTTGAACCTCGATCCGCGCAGCCTGCACTTGAACTTCGAGATAACGCTGTCGGTCTACGACGCCCCGTTCACGACCGAGCTGCGCGAACTTCAGCAATCGTATCTCGACCAGTCGCAGTTCATGGATCTGGCGCAGTGGCAATCGCGCTCCAGCCTAGCCCGGTTCACCGAAAACGTCGCCCGACTGCTCGGCCCGCTGCTGTGAGATTCGATGTGGCGGCCACGATTACTCGGTCAACAGCGCGGCCAAGGCGTCCTCGGCGATGGGTTGTTGATCGGCCTCGGCCTGCTGGGAGAGGATCTCTCGCAACGCCTCGTCGTTGGCGCTGAGGAGCGAAGGACCGAAACGATCGCGCTTGCGTTTGCGGCGAGACGAATCCTTCTCTTCCTTGGTAGGCGTCGGCTGGTCGTCAGAAGGGCCCGTCTCTTCGGTCGACTGGCGAGAGTTACCCCCGATTCCCGTGTTGGGGCCAATCTGGAATCCGAACAACCCGCTGTCGCCGATCGCCGAGGTCGGTTCAGTCGCGGGCGGGAAATCGAACAACAGCGAAGAAGTTGTTTCCGGCGCCGTCGTGGTGGCAAACAGCCCATCGCCCAGGAAGTCGCGAGTGGCCAACGGCGTCGGAATTACCACTCGATCCGCCAGCATCCCGTCAAACAGAAGCGAGGCCAGGTCGGAGACAATCACCTCGACCAGGGCCACGCTGCTCTTGCCCAGTTGGCCTTGCGGCAGAAGCTCGGTCGCCCTGACGCCAAGCTTCACGGTTGTCGGCTCGGCGTCCTCGGGCACGCTCCATGTGAGCAGGCCCGTGCTCGAATCGATCGTCGCGCGCTGGGGCGCACCCGGTTCGAGGCTGTAGGTGATGGTGTTGGCCGGCTGATCGGGATCGGTTGCCCGCACTAAGAGGCGAAGCTCTTCGCCGGGCGTGAGGACTTGGGTCTCGATGGCGGCGAATTGCGGGGCCCGGTCGACTTCATCGACGATGACGCGGAACGCTTGCTCGTCACTTGCGCCCGCCAGATCAGTCACTCGGGCGACAACCTCGTAATTACTCCCGCCATGTCCTTCGCCGGGTTGCCAGGTGAACAGACCCGTGTTCGGGTCGATCGATGCTCCTTGCGGGGCGCCTTGGCCGAGGCTGAACGTCAAGTTGTCTACCGGCAGGTCGGGATCGGCGGCGCTGATGACCAACCGCACCAACTGGCCTTCCTTGACGATCTGGTCGGAAATGGGCGCCAGTTGGGGCGGTGCGTTGACTTCCGCCACCGTGACGACAATTGTCTCGGCGCCGCGCGCGTCTCCGGCGTCGATCGCATAGATGGTGATCTCGTACGCGCCGGGACCTTGGGCCTCGCTGGGGGTCCAGTTGAATTCGCCCGAAGCGGGATCGATCGTCGCGCCAACCGGCGCGCCAGGCTCGATACCGAACGTCAACGGACCGATCAGTTCGCCGGCCGTCACTTGAAAGCTCAACTTCGAGCCCTCGGCCACCTGCTTGTTGCCGATCGGATCCAGCGACCCTATATTAGTGACCGTCACGTCGAATGTCTGCACGGACGTGTTTCCCGCGAGGTCGGTCGCCGTGATGGAGATCGTTTCAACCGGTCCTTGCGACAGCTGCGGGGTCCAGGTCAGGCGTCCGTTTCCGTGGACGATCGACATGCCCGGTAGGAGTGAGGCCACATCATACGTGACTCCGCCTCCCGATTCCTCGTCGGTTTGCGCGTCGTACGTGTACTGTTCGCCCTTGTTGGCCGTGGGAATCGGAGTCGTGACGAACTGTGGGGCCACGGTGTCGACGACAAGTTGCAGCGGCGAGGAAGCGTCACTGACCAAATCAGTCGTGTCGTGCAGATTCCCGACATTCACGGCCTGATCGAGCAACGCCGCGACGGCGGTGACCAGATGCAGCCCGTCGTTGAACTCTTCGCCGGCGTTGGTTGTGATAATCACACTGCCCGAGTCGTCTGCGGCGGTAACCGTGCCCATCTCCTGGCCGTCGATAAGCAGCGTCACCTCGGCGCCTTGCAGGACACCCGAAATGCGGAAGCTCAGCGAGCTGTCGTCCTGGGTGATCCCGTCCTGATCGATTTGCCCGCTGCCGTCGTTACTAACCAGTTGAACGCTGTTGGGTGCGTCCGGGGCAATGTACAACGGCACTGTCTGCGAGTCCCACACGTCGCGCCCGTCGAAATAACCGGGCGGGTCCACCGGGCGAACGTAGACGGTTATCTCGTGTACGCCGATCAGGCCGCTTTGTGGAACGATCGTTACCAGCCCGGTTTCCTCGTTGACACTGACCAGCAGGTCGTCGTTCTGGGCCTCATCGCCGCTGTAGAAGATCGGATCGCCTTCCGGATCGATCGCCGGCAATTGGAACTCCAGCGGCGTATCGACCGTCATCTCGATCGGGTCGATCTGCTCGAGGAACGAATAGGAATTGTTGCTGTTGATATCGGGCAGAATGGTTACATGAAAAGTCTGCTGGGCCGTGCCGCCGTTGCCGTCGCTGACGGTTATCGTCACGTCACCTTCGGCCAAGGTCCCCTCCGGCGCGGAGAGCATCAGCACGCCGTTTTCCGTGTCGGTGATCACGTCGACCGAACTGATCACCACGGGCGTAACCGGTCGATCACTTGCACCGGTCGGCACGGCGGCGATCGTCTGCCGAATGTCCTCGCCCTCGGTCAGCAGACCGAAGACCGAGTGGTTGAAGTCCAAATGTCGTGTTGGAGCGGAGGTAATGAAGAACTGCGAGTCGTTGGTGTCGTCGCCGCTCTTGGCCATCGAGAGCAGGCCGGAAGAAGTGTGCATCAATTCGGCGTGGAACTGGTCGTCGAAGTCGAATCCCGAACCGCCGGTGCCGGTCCCCAGCGGATCGCCGCCTTGGATCATGAAGTTGTCGATAATCCGGTGGAACGTCAAGCCGTCGTAGAATCCCGACTCGGCCAACTCGGCAATGCGCCCGGTCACGTTCGGCGCGCGGCCTTCGAACAGTTCGAAGATCATGTCGCCGTAGTCCTGCACGGAGATGCGCAGGCTCTGGTTGCCCTGCAGCACCGTGGCGCCAAGTTGACTGTCGCCGTCGACCGAGACCGAATAAGTCAAGGCATCGCCGTCGGCATCGAGGCCATCGAGCGCCAGATGCAACGGCGCCCCGGCCTGGAGCGTGACGTCGGCGATCGGCGCCAGCGTGGGCGTAGCCGACAGCAAGCAACGCTCTTCGAGCGGCTCGAGCTGAATGCGGCGGAAACGCCCGGGAGTGTGGCGACGGTTCGAAACGAGTCGTGCCGGTCGGAACAACCGGCGGCAGAAAGTGGGGCTCATAATCATTGCTCTACGAAGTGACTTGCCCGATGGGCTTCATTATAAGGCTAACCGCGAGATTACCGCCATCACCCGACAGGGTGGTGTTGGGCGAACGATTTGCCTGAAAGGGAAGGGAGTATAAACAGGTGAGAATCTTGTTTGGAGAGTGGTATCTAACCTACGAGTCTAATTGGAAATGGCCCAAATCGGGCATCCGGTCCTCAAAAACCCGTGGTTTTCCCGCCTTTCCGGTAGGTTTGCAGCACCTATCCCGCCTGCCCGGCCAACCGCCCTTCCCGCCATACGCAACGTCGCCCAAACGGGTTCACCGCCAATAGCAGGGTGCGTGAAACGTACCAGGCGCGCTTCCGCGGTTCGATTTGACTATTTGGGCCTTTATCCGATCAGAAAAGCGACTGTCCCCTGTTTCCCTGGCCGTGCCCGTCTCGCCCTGGCGCCGTCAGTGCGTTCGGCCGGTGAGGGTGCTGATTGCCTTGATCTCGTCTTCGTCGTAGGGCGTGCCGTCGGGGTGCAGTAGATCGCAGAACCAGACGGCCGGTTCTTCCTTCCAGGGCGTGCTGGACCAGGGGTAATGGGTCTGGCTGCGTCCTTTGACTAGACCCCAGTTGTAGCAGCCGACCTTTTCGTCTTTCAACAGCGGCAGGTCCGCCGCCCAATTGCTACCCAAGGTCCGGGCCATCCATTCGGTGCATAGCGCGGGCCGGCCCAGGCGCTTGAAGTGGGCAATGTCGTCGGCCAGCGCCTGGCGCGGGCCGTAGGTGTGGAACGTGTTGATGTCCGAGAGTTCCAGGCGCCGCTTGTCGATCTTCCCGCCAGGCGCAACGACCTGGGCACCGGCCGTGCCGACGGTCAGCGGCTGCGTCGGGTTGACTTCTCTCGCCCAGCGAAAGACGGCCTCGACCAGCGGGAAACTCTCGTCGCCCAGCCCCGAGTTGCCCGGCTCGTTGTAGAGGTCCCAGAGAAGAATTCGATCGTCCTTGGCAAAAC
>CAYYOX010000436.1:4661-6102 GCA_964473065.1 uncultured Planctomycetaceae bacterium
GGCCCTTGGCGTAAGTCTCCAGCCGGCCGTATGTCGAATGATCTCTCACCATGGCCGGGCCCGGGCAGGAGACCCAGCGACTGTTATGAACGCCCGGTATGGGATCCGCCTGCTTGCCGGCACGCGGATTCACCCGGCCGGAAGCTCCCTTGGCCGAGAAGGCACAGTCATCGAACAGCACGGGCATCACGGAAATGCCATGCTTCGAGGCAATGGCCAGGAACTGGTCGAAACGTTCCAGCAGGCCGTCGCGATCATCCTCCCAAACCACATAGTTGAGGAACACGCGGCAGGAGTTCATCCCGATCTTTTCGGCCCATCCCAATTCCCGATCGATTGTTTCCGGATCGAACGTGTCTTTCTGCCACATCTCGACACTATTGACCGCCGTGCTGGGAAGGAAGTTGCATCCAACGAGCCAAGGCTGCTTGGCGTACCACCCGTTTGCCTTGTCCTCCGACCAGCGCGTGGCGTCCTCTGCAAGAGCAACGCTCGACAGCAGGCAACTTACTAACAGCAAGACCGAATGAATTCTCATAGCCGTTCTCCCTTCAAAAAAACGTTCCCACGCAACGGGGCATGGGAACGTGCGATTTGGGAAACTTGAAGGTCCGACGCCCTAAATGCCTTTTTGGATGCGCCAGGCTTTTATGAACTCGTCGCTGTAGAGGTGTTTGCCCATGAGCACTTCGGCCGCAACGGCCGCTTCGACCAGATCCGAGTCGGCGGCGTCCATGATGGCTGCGTCGAGTCCGGCCGCCAGGCACATCACTAGGAACGTGCGGTTCAGCAGGTGGTTCAGCAGGCACTTGGTGCTGACGTTCGAGAGCCCGATGATGAAGTGCGGGGCCGGGTCGTTGATCATCGACAATTGCTGGATCGCTTCGAGCACGAACCCCTGTTGTTTGAAGGCGGCGTTCACCGGCAGGGTGATCGGATCGATGTAGAGGTCTTCGATCGGGATGCCGGCTTCCAGGGCGCCCATCAGCACGGTCGCCCCGCATTCGATCCGCTTCTCGACGTTACCCGGCACGCCGTCCTGGTCCATGGTCAGGCAGATCAGTCCGGCGCCGGCGTCGGCCGTGACGGGGATCAACTTCTCCATGTAGTCGGGGGCGGCCGTACAGGAGTTGACCACCAGCTTCGTATCCGGCAAGGCCTTGCGGACCGCGGGGATCACCTCGACAAGCAGGTTGGCCTTGGCACTGTCGATTGAAATCGGCTTGTCGGTCACTTCTTTTACCGTTTGAGCCAGCCAGACAAAATGATCCAGCGAGTCGCCCTTGACCGGTCCGATGTTCAAGTCGAACACGTCGGCCCCGCCGGCCAACTGTTCCTTGACGAGGTTCTGGATGACCTCCTTGTCGTGTTCCTTGATGGCGCCGCGGACGTCGCGGTACATTCCGTTGATTCGTTCGCTGAAAATGATCATTAGGTTGAT
>CAYYOX010000437.1:0-6098 GCA_964473065.1 uncultured Planctomycetaceae bacterium
CGGCTTGGAGGATGTTGAGGATGTCCTGACCCTCGACCTTGCGGTTGCCGTCGGTGTCACCCGGGGCGGCTTGCAAGATATCGATGACGACCGAATCGGCGTTGTAGGTGATGCCTTGGGCATTGTCGCCTGTGTCGGTTAGGAAGACGCCGTGGCCGAGGTGGTCGCCGAGTTGCGGCGAGTCGCTGAATTGGTCGACAACGGCGCCGCCCGTGATAATCGGACAGGACTTATCGCCCCAAACATGGCCGTCGGGTTGCAGAGGGCTCAAGGCCGTCAGGCTCAACGTGCCGCCGAGGGTGACGTTGCCGCCGACGTCTAGAGAGTCGACTTCGACGCCCGGGAGCGTGCCATCGAGTTCAATAGCCAGCGTTGCGCCGAGCTCCATCGCGAAGTTGTCACCCAGCGACAAAGTTCCCGTCGAAGCGCCCGGGGCGAGCGTGCCGCCGGAGGCGACGGTGACCGCGCCGGCGACACTGCCGGTGCCGCCCAGCGTGCCGCCCGAGTTGACCTGCACCGCGCCGCTGCCGGTGGCCGAGCCGGTGGTGTTGCCCGCCAGCAGCGTGCCGCCGTTGATGGTCGTGCCCTCGGTGTAGGTATTGGCGCCGGTCAGCGTGAACGTGCCGCTGCCGACCTTGGCGAGGCTGCCCGCACCGCCGACGGCGTCCTGGATCAGGCCGTCGAAGGAGGAGCTGCCGTCGTTCGTACCCACCGTTAAGGCCACCCCGCCGATGGGGTCGGAGATGCTCACCGTCGGGCGGTCGAAGAAGCTGTTGGGTTGGTCGGTCTCGAACGTCCCGCCGTCGATGGTCATGCTGCTGGTCGGGGTCCAGAACTTGGTCTGGCCGGCCACCTGAACCGCGCCGCCGTCTTCCACCGTCAGCGTGCCTGTGCCGGTTGGCCCGCCTGAGTCTTTCGGCCCGATATTCAGAGAATTCGAAACCAACAGGCTGCCAGGTCCAGTCACCGTGGCCTCGCTCGAGGGGGTCTCGAAAAGGCCGAGATTTACCTCGTCGGCTGACGTGGACGCGCCGGTCTGCACCGTCAGGTCGCCAGAACCGAAAACCCCGATGATCAAGCGTCCGGTGAGCCCCAGAGAGGCGCTATCTTCCACGAGGATGCTGCCGGTGCTACCTCCATCCTGCGCCGTGTCCAACCGGTGGCCGGTGAGCGACGAACCGATGCCGGTGATGGTGAGGACGCCGTATTCCACGAGCCCCAAAGGCGCCGCCGCGGTCATCTGGACGTCGGCGCCGTTCTGGATGGTGATGTCGCCGCCGTAGGCCACCAGCGCCCCGGACTCCCAAGCAGTAGTGTTGCTGGTCAGGTCGATGCGGGCGCCGTCGAGCACCACGGCGCCGCTCTGGGCCCGGAGGGTGCCGACGTTCGAGGGCGTCGCGTCGTCGCCGCCGGTTAGTGTTAGCGTGCCCGCGCCGGCCTGGGTCAGGCTGCCCGTACCGTCGATCGCGCCGCCGAAGGTCAGGTCGTCCGAGCGGTTGAAGATCAGCAATCCGTTGTTGGTGATGTCGCCTGTGATCGATCCGGTGGCGCCGCCATTGCCGATCTGCAGCGCCCCGCCGCTGATGGTCGTGCCGCCGAAGTAAGCGTTCGCCCCGGTCAGGGCCAGCGTGCCGGTGCCGATCTTGGTCAGCGACCCGTTGCCATCGCCCATTGTGTTGATGATACCGTCAAACGTGGAGTCACTGTTGTTCGCGCCGACGCGTAAACTCCGATCGGAATCGCCCGCGCTAAAGCGGACGAGACCGGAACCCGAGAGCGAGCCGATCGTTTCCGCGATTCCGGGGTCCTTTCTAATATCCAACCTGCCGTTGACGAGCACGTCCGTCGAATCCGGCAGACGCTCACCCGCTCCGCCAGTCAGGACCAAGACTCCCTCCAGAATCTGCGTCGAGCCCTGGTAGGTGTTGTTTGAATGAAGGAACATCCAGTGACTGCCTGTCTTGACGAAACCACCCTCTCCCTGAATGATCGCGGTGTCAAGAAATGAAACTAGATTCGGCGTTTCAATACGGGCATCGCCTGCGGAGGTCGCAATAAGCGTACGGTTGTAGAAATTAAAGTCTGCGTCAAATGAGAGCAGACCGCCGGTGAAGGTGATATCACCGGTTCCAAGATTCCCATTGGCAGAGATCGAAACGGTTCCCGCTTCGATCGTCGTCCCGCCGCTGTAAGTGGCCCCCCCGGTCAGGGTCAGCGTGCCGCTGCCGTCCTTGGTCACGCTGCCGGTGCCGCTGACGACGCCGTCGAAGGTCAGGTCGTTGGAGCGGTTGAAGATCAGCGAGGCGTCGTTGGTGACGTCGCCGAGGATCGATCCCGTCGTGCCGCCGTTGCCGATCTGCAGCGCCCCGCCGCTGATCGTCGTGCCTTGGGCGTGGGTGTTTGCCCCCGTGAGGGTCAGCACCCCCGCGCCGGTCTTGGTCAGCGGACCGGCGCCGCTGAGGACGCCGGAATAAGTGGTTGAAGCGTCATTGCCGCCGGCGGTGAGGGATTGTGAGCCGAGGTTCAGATTACCCGAGCCGGCCAGTGCGCCGATCGTCGCGTCGATGGCGTGCGTGGTGACGTCCAGGCCGTTGTTGACGTTGATCGACACGGTCGAGTATGCCAGCGCGGTGGCATGGTCGAGGATGATCGATCCGCCGTCGATGTGAGTCATGCCCGAGAAGGTGTTCGCCCCGGTCAGGGTGAAGTTGCCGCTGCCGACCTTCCTGAGGCTGCCGGTGCCCTCGATCAGGCCGTCGAAGGTGGAGCTGCCGTTGCCCGTGCCCACGGTTAACGCCGTTCCGCCGATGGGGTCGGAGATACTCACCGTCGCGGCCACGCCAGCGTGGTTGCTGAGCTGGTCGGTCTCGAACGTCCCGCCGTTGATGGTCATGCTGCTGGTCGAGGTCCAGAACTTGGTCTCACCGGTCACCTGAACCGCGCCGCCGCCGTCCACCGTCAGCGTGCCTATGTCGCCCAGGGAGAATTCATGTCGGCCCCCGAGATTCAGACCATTCGAAGACAACAGGCTGTTATTACCGGTCACCAGGGCCTGGCCCGAGGCGGCGCCTTCAACGCCAAGCGTCACGTTGTTGGCTGACGTCGTCGCGCCGGAGCGCACCGTCAGATCGCCATCGCCTTGCCACCCGATGATCAAGCCTCCGGTGAGACCCAGCGAGGCGCTATCTTCCACGAGGATGCTGCCGGTGTTACCGGAAAACACCGCCGCGTCCAACCGTTCGCCGGTGAGCGACGAACCGATGCCGGTGATGGCCAGGGCGCCGTTTTCCACGAGCCCGGCGCTAGCCGTGGCCATCCGGACGTCCGCACCGTTCTGGATGGTGATGTCGCCGCTGTTGGCCAGCAGCGCCCCGGTCAGCACAGAAACATCGGTGCTGGTCAGGTCGATGCGGGTGCCGTCAAGCACCACGGCGCCGCTCTGGGCCCGGAGGGTGCCGAGGATCGAGGGCGTCGCGTCGTCGCCGCCGGTGAGTGTCAGCGTGCCCGCCCCATTGTGGCGGAGCATCGAGTTGTTGGTTCCGTCGATCACGCCCGAGTAGGTCGTGTCGGCCCCGTTGCCGCCGGTGAGAAGTTCCTGTGACCCGAGATTCAGACTACCATCGCCTGCCAAGGCGCCGATCGTCGCGTCGATGCTGTTCGTGAGCACGTCCAGCCCGTCGTCGACGTTGATCCACACCGTCGAGTCTCCCAGCGCGGTGGCATGGTTGATGATGATCGAGCCGCCATTGACGATCGTCCCGCCGCTGTACGTGTTCGGCCCGGTCAGAGTGAACGTGCCGTTGCCGACCTTCTCAAGGCTGCCCGGGAGGCTGCCCGGGTCGCCGTCGGGGACGTCCTGGATCAGGCCGTCGAAAGTGGAGCTGCCGTCGGCGGCGCCCACGGTCAAGGCGGGGGTGTTGGCATCGATATCGGAGATGCTCACCGTCGCGACTACGCCGGTGTGGTTAGTGAGCCGGTTGGTCTCGAAAGTCCCGCCGTTCACTGTGATGCTGCTGGCCGAGGTCCAGAACTTGGTAATATCGGCCACCTGAACCGCGCCGCCGCCGTCCACCGTCAGCGTGCCCACTCCGCCCCGGGTGGTGTCGGTGTCGCCCCCGAGATCCAGCGACGAACCCGCAGACAACAGGCTGCCGGGTCCGGTCACCAGGGCATCGCCCGAGGCGGAGGTTCTAACGCCAAGTAGTACCTCCCTGGCTGAGGCCGTCGCGCCGCTCTGCACGGTCAGGTGGCCTTCACCGTAGCCCCCGATGAGCATATCAGTCGCCAGATCCACCGATGCGTTGTCTTCCACGATGATACTTCCCGAGTTGGCAATATACCTTGCCCCGTACAGCCTGTTTGCGGTAAACAAGGTCTCGCTACCGGAGACCGTCAGCGTGCCAGAATGGACTTCCCCCCCCCCACACCGCCGAGGTCAGTTGGACGTTGGCGGCGTTCTGAAGCGTGACGTCGCCCCCGTTGACAACCAAGCCATTGTCCCCGGTCAGGTCGATGTGGCCACCATCGACGAGGACGGCGCCGGCTTCGGCTACGAGTTTGTAGATACTTGATTGTTCGAACTCGTCGCCGTCCGTGAAAGACAGAGTCCCCGTACCGGTCTTGGTGAGCGTGTTGCTCGTGTAGAGGAAGCGATTGACTTGCATTGTCGCGGTATCGTCGATCAGCCAGGCGCCGTCGGAGTCCAGCCCCACGTTGACGTTGAATCGGTGCGTCGCCGTCCCGATTGCAGTGACATCGCCATCGACCAGCGTGAGCATGTCGGTGCTCAGGTCGGAGGACAACGTGTAAGGGGCGGAACCGGCAAAGGTGATGCGCCGGACAACGCGGCTTCCGTCGAGATCGACAACGTTGTAGGGCGTGGACAGGACGAAGAATACCTCGTCGTCGGCTTCGGGTATCATGTCGCCTAAAGGGATTAGGTGATCTGGATCCCAGTTGGTCCTATAAATTCCACCCCCGAGGGAGCGTATTTCGGTCCACCGGTCGCTGTACTCGCCGTCCCAGACGAAATCCGTGGCCCGCGCCGGCGAGATTATCGCCAACACCAATAAAGTTACGATTCCAAAACAACGTGATTTCTTGCCTGTAAACATCGTTCACCTCCAGAATAGAATATTATCGTTCTTGTTTTTTTCGCTTAGTCGATTATGGCCCAGTCTCCATCGTCCTCCAGGACGATCCGGGAGGCTATTTCGTGCGTGGCCGTTCCATAGGTAGTGATATCACCGGTGACCAGCCTGAGCCGGTCGCTGCTCAGGGCTTCGGCCAGGGTGTAATCGGTGTTGCCGTCGAAGTTGGCTGAGAGGACACGGTGAGACCCGTGGAGTTCGACGGTGGTGTAAGGTGCGGCGCCATTGAAGAAGACGTTGTCGTCGGCGTCGGGAACCGGGTTGGCCATCCCGTCAGGCGACCAGTTGGTGGTGTCGCCGGATGTCGTGTCCCAGTACTGGTCGAGCTGGCCGTCCCAGGTGAAGTCCTCCCAGGCGTCGCCCCGCGCCGGCGAGGTTACCAGGGCGAGGATCGCCGCGGCCAGTACACAGGTCGCCACCACGTATGCCATTTTCTTAAACATGGTTCACCTCCAGGAGTTAACAGAGAAAACTGGCGGCCACTCTCTGTCCAAGGGACAGGCATCGGGGAAGGCCCCGATAATCCATATAGTTTACCAGAAATCCCCCGCAATACAATCCCCACCCCCCCCAAGAAAATCAAATAAAGAATCGGCGTGACCCGATTGCGGGGGACGCTGTCGCTGCAACAGCGCGTGAAGAAAAAGCCCACGGGTTGCAACCCGTGGGCTTGGGGAGGGTTTGAACTTTGCGATTACGCGACACGGCGCCGTCGCCAGATCAGCAGGCCCGCCAGACCGCCCAACAACAACAGCAGCGTTCCCGGCTCGGGCACGACGACGCTGGCGGTGAACACGCCCGGGATGCCGGCGATCGTGTAGGCCAAGCTCAGGTCGCCACCCAGATCCACGTCGGTCTGGCCGATCACGTCGCCCAGCGCGTGTTCGCCGCCGAGCGACATGGCGAACGTGCCGCTGATGGTCGCATCGGTGTCCTCTTGGAACAGGC
>CAYYOX010000438.1:0-3796 GCA_964473065.1 uncultured Planctomycetaceae bacterium
TGCCCCAGTTGGCTTCGGTCGTAACGCCGTCGCCGAACAGCCCGGCTTGGAGGATATTGAGAATATCCTGACCTTCGACCTTTCGATTGCCGTCGGTGTCACCGGGAGCGGCTTGGAAGACGCCGATCTCGGCTTTCATCAGCGAATAGTAGATACCATTCTCGCCGGCCGCGCCATCGTCGGCGTTGCCGAACCACATACCGGAACCCAGGTAGTCGCCTTCGTTGGGCAATGTGCCTGCCACGCCGTAGGAGGCCGGAATCGTGCCGTCGAACTCGCCGCCGGCGGCGATCCCAGTGCCCTCGTAAAGAGGCTGGGTGATTTCCAGGATCGTCAATCTCTCGTCACCCCAGACGGCGGCCTCGCCGAGGGTCATGGGCCCAAGGCCCGTAACCGTTAAGTTGCCGCCGAGGAAGATGTCGGCCTCGGACTGAGGTGATCCGTCGGTTTCGATCTTGTCGTGAGATTCACCTTTGATGTCGATGTTCAGCGTAGCTGCTCCGTCGAGTTCGAGCGAGCCGAAGATGATCGCTGTGCCCGGGCTGTTGCCCACATTGGCTTGACCGCGCACGTAGAGGTTGCAAGCGATTCCCGGCTCGCCGGGCTGCCCCAGCAGGGCCCCGTCGCCGAGGTTGAGGTTATTCACGCTCAATCCGCCGGCATGGTCGACGATCAGGTTCACGCCGTCGGCGACGGTCAGGTCGCCGATCGTCGCGTCGCTACCGAAATCGGTTTGCACGGTCGAGTCGGCCCGGACCACGAGGTTGGTCGTGGGCAGATCAGACGCCGTGCTGCTGCCGCCGGGCATGATCAGGCTCACGTCGTCGATATCCAGCCCGTCGTTCCAGCCCGTCGCGCCTACGCCAAAGTAGACGGTATCTTCGCCGCCGGCGGCGGTGAAGGTATGGCTGAATCGTTGCCATTGGTAGGCCTCGACCGTGACGATATCGAGCGCATCGAGTGTGAGTGAGGTCCAGTTTCCTAGCAGATCCAGACTGCCCGTGTTGGCATTGACGCCCACGCGGAGCTCCCCTCCGTTGTCGGCGTGCCAGGGGACTCCCCAGTAGCTCAACGTGTATTCTTCTCCGGCCAGCAGCGGCTCGGCCAGGGTTTGATAGAAGCCCAGCGTCAAGTTTTGCCCGTTGCCGGTGATGTGGCGCCAATCTCCGCTGTGGGTGCCGCCGTATCCTATCCCGTGATAGACCCCTAGGCTTCCGTCCTTGGTCCATCCGGTCGCATCACTGAATTCACCGCCGCCGTTATCCTCGAAATCGCCGTTGATGATCAGTTCATCGGCCGGCGTGGCAGTACCGCTGACGGCCAGGGTTCCGCCGTCGAGGATGATGGGCGAGGTGCCCAGGGTTCCCGAGTCGGCCGCCGAGAGCGTTCCGGCCGAGACGGTGACCGATTTGCCGTAGAGCGTATCGGTCCCTTCCAGTTCGAGGGTTCCGCCCAGTACGGCCCAATCGGCGTCGGCGCCGAGGTTGATCGGCCGCGCTTCATCGACCGAGGAGATGGTCCACGTGCTCGGTCCGCCCTTGGCGACCGTTACGTCCTGGCTGTTGATGTCAATCGTGCCGTAGCCGGTGGGGATCTGCGGGTCGAAGCCGATCGTGCCGGTAGTGGTCGCGGGCACGCTGACGCCCGTGAAGGAGATACTCGGCACCGAACCGCTGGTGCTGAGGATACCTTGCTGCATGACCAGCGGCCCGAACGAGGCTGAAGCGCCACTTGCCCTGAGCCCGGAATCGGCCGAGACGGTAATCGTGGCGCCGGTCATGTCGATAGAGGTCGCACCGGCCTCCTTGAGGCTCACGTCGTCGATGTCGAGCCCGTCCCACGCGCCCGACGCGCCAACGCCGAAGTAGAGCGTGTCTTCTCCACCGGTCGCGGTGAAGGTGTGGCTGAACTCTTGCCACTGGCCTGCGCCCAAAGCATCAACATTGATCGCATCAAGGGTCGGAGCGCCTCCGCCCCAATTGGCGAGGTCGTTAAGATTGCCGACGCCGTTGGCGTCGTAACCCACGCGGACTTCCGCGCTATTGCCGGCAGCCCAGGGAACACCCCAGTAGGACAGCGTATATTTCTTTGCCGGCCTGAAGCAGCGCGGCCAGAGGTTGGTAGACGCCCAGTGTATCATTGGCGCCGTAGCCCGGCGCGTAACGCCAAGAACCGCTGTGCGCGCCGCCGGATCCTGCCCCGCTATGAAGCCCATAGGAGCCGTCCTTGATCCACCACGTGGCATCGCCGCCTTCTGTGAAAGTGGGGTCCTCAAAATCGCCGAAGTCGATCAGTTCGGGGCCTTCCCCGGCCCTCGGGCCGACCGACAGCGTGCCGCCAGCGAGTTGTATGTCGGTAACTCCGTCGACCGGGTCGGCGCCGCTGAGTTGTAGCGTGCCCCCTTCAATCTGCAGGATAGTGGCCGGATCGGCCGTAAAGCTGGCGGCCGTAAGCTGACCGAGGCCCTGTTTGGTGAATGTTCCAGCGGCCGCGGTGAAGGTGGTCACGTCGAGCTGACCGCCCGTGCTGAGGCTCGCGCCGCCGGCCGTGCTTAGCGCGTCGATCTGTCCGCCGCCGCCCGTGCTGAAGATCCCGCCGGCGCCGATCGACAACGAGGTGCCAGCCGCAAAGTTGGTGTCGCACACGACGGATAGCGACTGGTCGCCCACGGCAATCCCGCCGCCGTCGACCGTCAGCCGAAGCACCTCGTGCGGGGATTCGACAGTCACGATGTCTGCATTACCCACGTCCAGTCTGGCCGTGTGGGCGGCGTTGGGGAAGACGGTCTGCGTCGGCAGCCAGCGCGTGGCGTCGCCCCAGTTGCCGTCGACGCCCGTGCTCTGCCAGACCAACTCCTCGACCGCGGTGACGGAGACGTCGTCCAACGAAATGGCGCTGTTGGGATAGTTGATGAAGAAGAGGACCAAGTCTTCATCTCCTGCGACCGGTTGGAACAAGCGGCGGTGCTGGGTCCAGCCCAGGTCGCCTCCGGGAAGGTAGTCGGAACCGGTTGGCGTGTCGACCGTTTCGTCGATGTACCACGTGCCGTGATCCTGCCTGCCCACGCCCAGCCAGAATTCCTGCGGGTCGCCCGGCGTCAAACCGTTGTGGCCGGGCCAGCCGGAGGCCTGGAAATCGAGCAGGTAGAGCTGGTCGGCCACGGCGGTGAAGTTCTGGTAGATTTCCGACCACTCAAAGTCGCCTAGGTGGAAGCTATAAGTGCCCGCATAGACGTCCCAGTTGGCAGTGTCAAGTCGGCCGTAGTATTGGCTCCCTTCCCGACCAATCCAATTGTCGGCCGCGGATCCTTCGCCGCCGACCGCCGGATTCTCGAAATCGCCGTTGAGGATCAGGTTCTGCGCCCAGACGCCGTCGTTAGCGCCCAAGATCAACACGGCCACGATTGCCGCCAGATAAGCCATTTTCTTAAACATCGTTCACCTCCAGGAGTTGAGAGAGAGAATTGGGTGCCACGGGTGGCTCGTCCACCCGTGTTCCACGCGCTGACGAGCAAGCACTGGTGGGTAAGCACTGGTGGGCAAGCCACCAGTGGCACCTTACATTTGCAAAAAAGCAGACCCGTGGCGCCTCGATAAGAACTCTCACCGTCGCCCCACGGTAAAACGCTGCCTCACGTGCTAAGTAAACCGGACGAACCAACCGCCGAGGCGGTATTTCCTACATGCGTGCCACTCTCCGTCCACACGCCCGGCATCGAGGATGTGCCCAATACTCCACATCACATCACAGAAAGCCCCCGCACCGCCACCCCCCCCCCCCCCAACACGAACACAGA
>CAYYOX010000438.1:3806-6075 GCA_964473065.1 uncultured Planctomycetaceae bacterium
CCGTCATCCAATAGAAACAAAGGAAATACGAAAAGGTCGGCGTAGTGGAGAACGCAGGGCGGAAAAAACGCCGTTGGTGGGGGGAGCTGTTGCAGCAGCATCGTAAAACAAACCCAGGGGTTGCCACCCGTGGGCTTGGGGGAGGTTTTGAACTTTGCGATTACGCGACCCGGCGGCGTCGCCAGATCAACAGGCCGATCAGGCCGATCAGGCCGCCGAGCAACATGACGATCGTCCCCGGCTCCGGTACCACGACACTGGCCGTGAAGATACCCGGCACGCCGGCGATGGTGTAAGCCAGGCTCAGGTCACCGCCGAGGTCCACATCCGTCTCCCCGATCACATCGCCCAGGCCGTGCTCGCCCTTGAGTGACATGGCGAACGTGCCGCTGATGGTCGCGTCGGTGTCCTCTTGGAACAGGCCGATATTCTCGGCGTCGTCGCCGGTGAGGATGCCCGACTTGGAATTGAGCACGAAGCCGGTCACGGTGGCGCCGTCCGTGTCGATCACCAGGCCGTCGGCGGTGACGATCAGTTTGACGTCGGCTCCCGTCGCAGCGGCCGCGGCGGAGTCGGGGTAGGTCCCGTCGCCGAACAGGCCAGTACCTAGCAAGGCGAGAATATCCTCGCCGGATATCTTGTGGTCGCCGTTGAAGTCACCAGTGCCCCAATTCGCTTCAGGCGTTACGCCGTCGCCGAACAGTCCGGCTTGGAGGATGTTGAGAATATCCTGACCCTCGACCTTGCGGTTGCCGTCGGTGTCGCCAGGGGCGGCTTGGAAGACGCCGATCTCGACAGCCGTGGCGGACTCGTCCGGATCGGGCCGATCGACATAGTAGACACCGTCGTCCACGTTATTCCAAACGGCCCCGTCAAATTCGGCGTCGCTGAGCTTGCCGAACCACATGCCGTTGCCCAAATCGGTTCCTTGATTGGGAACCGGCTGATCGGCCGAGCCGGCGCCCGCCACAGCATAGGATTCCGGAATGGTGCCGCCGAATCCGAAGCCGAATTCCGCGAAGAAGCCGCCTTCATCATCCGGGTTGGTCAGTTCCATGATCGAGAGCGTCTGGTCGCCCCAGACCGCCTGACCGGAGTCGTTCGTGATCGGGCTGAGCCCTTGCACACTGAGCGATCCGGAGAGAATCGCCTCGCTGTAGCCCGGGACCCCGCGGGTTTCGTTGTCGAGGAGGAGCTTATCGTTGAGGTTACCGCCTATCTCGACCTGATACGTGGCCGTTTCAGCAAACGCCAAAAAGCCCAGCGCGGTCAACTCGCCAACGCTGCCGCCCGGCGAGAGAGTGCCCATCACGTAGAAACCAGAACGTGGAGAGGTGATCAGACCGTTTCCGGCCAGCGTGCCACGCTGGGCAACGACGAGGTCTAGGCAACGGAGCGTGCCGTCAACACGCAAGGTGCCTTCGGCGACGAGGGTATCGCCGTTGTGGGTGCTGGTCGCGTCGAGGACCACTTCGCCGCGGCCGTTCTTGGTGAGCGTTAACATTCCCGCATAGCCGCGCGCCGTGCTGACGCCGGCCGAGAAGACGACGGTTCCGTCGGCCTCGGCGAACAGGTCGACGGTTTTATCGGCCGTGGCTGTGCCCGTGCCGATGGTAACCTCGCCGGTGAAGCTGGAGGAGCCAGCCGCGGCAGTGCCGATGGTAACCCGGCCGCTGCTACCGACGGGAATGGTAATGTCGCGTGCGATGGAGATCGGTGCACTGGTCAACATTGCCGCGTCGGCCGCTCCGCCACGATTGCCCAACAGCACGTAGGCGCCCTCGGCTGGTTGGCCCAGGGCGTTAGCATGTCCCAACAGGAGCGTTCCCTCGGCGACGATCGTGCCGCCGATGTAGGTGTTGTTGCCGGTCAGTTCCAGCGTGCCGTCGCCCGTTTTTAGCAAATCGGTGAGCATGCCTCTATTCGCGGCCGAATCGCTGAAGATGATGCCCGAGAGCCGGGCCACATCGGCGGTCGAGTTGGGGTTGTCGATCACGTGGATCTTCCGCGCGTTGTACTTCTTGGGAGAAAGCCCCAGGCCGAAGTTGTCGACCAACTCCACCCGAGCGTCGGCGCCAGGCGAACCGAGGATCAACGCATACCCGCTGTCGACGAAGGACGGATCCTCCCAGACAATGTCGCTGGGCCCGAGTCCGTTCAGGTCGACGTAGACGTCGGCGCCGACGGCCGCGAACCCGCCGCTGCCGCGGTCTTCCTTGCTCAACGAAGGCAGCGGCAAGCCGGTCACGGCGGTCCAACTGATTCGCCC
>CAYYOX010000439.1:0-6060 GCA_964473065.1 uncultured Planctomycetaceae bacterium
AGTATTACTCCCGTGATTTCGGAAGCATAAACGACGGTGTAAGCGTCGCCATCGGAAATGTCTTCGCTGGCGTCGAGGTCGCCGGAGAGGGCTGTTTCGGCGCCGTGGCGGGAGTCGAGGTCGGCTTCGTCGCCGTAGAAGCCGCCGTAGAGGGAAACGCTGTCGAGCATCGAGAACGTGGCGCTGCGGGGATCGGCAATATCTAAGAGTGCGGTTGGCTTGTAGGTTCCTTCGGTAATCCAGATTGCGGTGATGTCGTTTTCGACGTCACTGTCGGTGTTGAGCAGCGCGGCCTGATCGAGCGCGGCTTGTAATGATGGGTAGGCGGTTTCCCAGGCGAGGCCGTCGGGTGTGGCGGCCGTGCTGTCGGCGTCGACGTGGAGCGGGCCGAGGGATAGTAGCCAGCGGCCTTCTAGTGGTTCGATGCGGAGCGGGCGGCGGTTGGGTGAGATGGAAAAGAGCCGTCGGGACTTATCGAATCTTCGCATAACGCTAACCTCCGACATGAGACCATGCTGTTTTCGTAGAGATACTCCCCGAAGAATAACCGCCGCCAATGAGCGGTGTCAAGCGTTTTGTGGAAAAGGTGGAATAAAACCAGCCTGAGGGGTGGGTTTTGGCTTGAGAGGGAATGAACGGGGGGGGAAAAAGGGGAATGTGGGAAAAGTGGAAAACGCGATGGTAGGGTGGGCTCTGCCCACCAATTACGCAGCGAACGCGTCGTGGATTTGGTGGACGGAGCCCACCCTGCTTGGATTCTGGGCCGACGTTGCGGCTGGCGGCTGGGATATTCGGCCCTCATACTTGCACATTTGGGGGGATTGTGTCATAATGAAGTTTCCGGTTATAGGTGCGTCGCGGTATGCGCCAGCCTAGAAGTCCCCTTCTTCTGGGTGGATGCCGGCGGCGTTTCTTTGCCTAAACTCGATGCTCAGTTCCTCGCGCGGGCAGCACGATAGAAATCATTTTAGCCATGAAGCTTCGCAAGCCTTTGTTCCGCAAGAAGAAATCTGGGCGCTCGAAGCCGATCAGGCCGAATCGGTTGAGCATCGAGGCGCTCGAGCCGCGGTTGGTGCTCAACGGGCTCTCGTTGGTGATCAACGAGTTCATGGCCGCCAATGCCCAGGTCCACTTCGATGAAGATGACGATTCCTCGGACTGGCTGGAAATCTACAATCCGACGGATGCGGCGGTCGATTTGGACGGTTGGTACCTGACGGACGATCGGGAAGATTTGGCCAAGTGGGAGTTTCCCGACGTCACGCTTGCCCAGGATGAATACCTGGTGGTCTTTGCCTCGCAAAAGGATCGTCACGTAGCCGGCAGCGAACTGCACACCAACTTCAAGTTGACTCAAGACGGGGAATACCTGGCCTTGGTCGACTCGGACGCAGTGACGGTTGTCCACGAGTATGCTCCCGGCTATCCGAAGCAGTTTGACGAGACGTCGTACGGGCTGAGCCGCGATCTGGCTGATTTTGCCGTCCTTGGCGGCGAGAATCTGACGTACCTGGTGCCGCAAGACGATTCGTTGGGCACGCAATGGCGCGATCCGGAGTTCGACGATTCCGGTTGGTCGGTTTTCGCCGAGGCTTCCAGCGTGTTGATCACCGAGGCGGGAACCGGATCGCCCGACTATTGGGAAATCCAAAACGTCTCCGAGGTGGAAATCGACACGACCGACTGGATAGTAGTGGCAAACAACGCCCAAAACTACGAAATCAATGACGTTCACAGTCCGCTCTGGTCGTTCCCTGCGAGCATGAGTCCCGGCGAGTTGATTTATCGACCGGACGTGACCGGGGACAACATCTTCTGGCGCAGCGCGGACGACGGTTGGGTGGTGATCCTCGACGACGACGGCAAGGTAGTCGATTTTGTCATCTGGGGTTACCCCGAAAAACAGGTCGCCGATATCAATCTGAACGTCAACGGGTTCACCAACATCACGCTGACGGATGCCTGGACGGGACCGCACGTCGACGGCAGCCAGGCGCTTACCAGCACCGTGCAGCGGACCGGCAGTTCCGACCACGACAGTGCGTCCGATTGGACCTTCGATGCGCCCGGCACTGCAAACAGTCAAAACGAAGGCCTGACCGTACCCTTGGTGCTCGATACGACGACCGGCATCGGATTCGATTCGACCGGCACGGGCGTTGGCAATGCGGTCCTGGCCGACATCGAAGGCGAGATGCTGGGAACCAACGCCTCGGCCTATCTGCGATATCCGTTCGGCGTCAGCGATCCGACTTCGATGGATTCGCTCAAGCTGCACGTGAAATATAACGACGGGTTCGTGGCCTATCTCAACGGCCAAGAGGTTGCCCGCCGCAACGCGCCCGAAACATTGCAATGGGACTCCGCCGCCACGGCCGGTCGCGATGCGGCCGATTCGTTGGCTTACGAGACGATCGACCTGAGCGCTTGGACCTCCGTGCTCCGGACCGGGGCAAACTTGCTGGCCGTCCAGGGGCTGAACGTCGGCGCCGCCGACGGGGACTTTCTGTTCTTGGTCGATTTCTCGGGTACGGGCTTTCGCTACTTCACCGAGCCAACGCCCGGCGAGCCCAATGCCATTGAGGGTTTTTCCGGCTACGTTCGCGACACGCACTTCAGCGTCGATCGGGGATTCTTTACCGAGCCGTTCAATGTGGTCATTAGCACGAATACGCCCAACGCGACGATCTACTACACGACCGACGGGAGCAAGCCGGGCCCGGCGGGCGGCAGCGTCTACACTGACCCGATCACCGTTATCCGTACCACCACGCTGCTAGCGGTGGCTGTGAAGGACGGACTCTTGCCAACCGATGTCGACGCGCAGACCTATCTCTTCCTGGAAGACGTCAAGACGCAAACCCGCCCGCCCGGTTATCCGACCGCCACCGAGGAGCCACCGTATCAGCTCGACTATGCCATTGACCCGCGCGTGGTCAACGATCCGCTTTATGCGGACGAATTCATCGACGACCTGTTGGCGATTCCCACGGTCTCGATCGTGATGGATAAGGACGATCTGTTTAGCATCGGCAGCGGGATTTACGCCAACGCCATCAAGAGCGGCGTGGGCTGTGAAAAGGGCACGTCGGTCGAGTACTTCGATCCGAATTCGACCGACGAGTTTCAGATCAACTCGGCCATCCGCATCCAAGGGGCCTACAGCCGGTGGCCGCAAGAGTCGCCGAAACATGCCTTCCGGTTGAATTTCAAGCCACCCTACGGCCCCCCGAAGTTGGACTACAAAATGTTCGACGACTCGCCGGCCGACGAGTTCGACCAGTTGATCCTCCGCATGTCGACGCACGATTCGTGGCATGTTCACCAGGACGCATGGCGAACCGACGCGACGTATGCGGCCGATCAGTGGCATCGGGAAACGCAACTGGCCATGGGCCACCTCTCCGCGCACAGCAAGCACGTTCATCTCTACCTCAACGGAATGTATTGGGGCCTCTACGAGATCGAGGAACGCCCCAACGCGCCGTTTGCCGCGGCTTATCTCGGCGGAGACGAGGGCGACTACGACGCGATAAACGGCGGCCTGCTTCGCGATGGAACGATCACTGCCTGGAACACGATGAACTCCATCGCCAACAGCCAGGGGCAGTACGGAAGCATCGCCAACGAGGCGGCCTACGAAGAACTCAAGCAATACCTCGATGTCGACAGCTTCGTCGATTATCTGATCACCAACATCTATTCCGGCAACATGGACTGGCCGGGCAAAAACTACTACGCTGTGCGAAAACGCGAACCGGGGGAAGGGTTCAGGTTCATCTCCTGGGACTCCGAGGCCTCGTTCTGGAAGACCTGGGGCGGCAGCCCGGCCGCCGCAAGCGCCGCCGTTTGGAACGGACTGGATTACCCGTTCTTCAACGACAACAATTACCCCCACGGCGCCGGATATCTCTACAATCGGATGAAGGCCAATGGCGAATTCAAAATATTATTGGCCGACCGCCTGCACAAACATCTCGAAAACGACGGCATCCTCACGCCAACCCTCGCGGCCGACATGTACCAGGCGCAACTCGACAAGATCTACGAGGCCTTGGTCCCCGAGTCGGCACGCTGGGGCGATGCCTGGCGAGCCAGTCTACCCTACACGCGCGACGCCGAGTTGGCCGCGAACACGACCTGGCTGTTTAACAACTTCTTTCCCGTCCGCAGCCAAAACGTCTTGGGATACTTCCGCGCCGACGGGATGTATCCCAACCTCGATCCCCCGGCGTTCAACCAGCACGGCGGCGAGGTTCCCGAGGCGTTTCAACTCGATATCAGTGCCTCGACCGGCACGATCTACTACACGCTCGACGGTTCCGATCCGCGACTGTCAGGCGGCAATACAAGTCCCGACGCACTTGTTTACAGCGAGGCGATCGCGCTGCAGGAAGATACGCTGGTCAAGTCACGGACGCTTTCCGGCAGTGTGTGGAGCGCCTTGAACGAAGCAGCGTTCATTATCAGTCGACCCAGCCTGGCTGGAAAACTCGTCGTCAGCGAACTGAACTACCATCCGCATGACCCCACGTCTGAAGAATACGATGCCGGTTGGATCGATGACGATGATTTCGAGTTCCTCGAATTGCTCAACACGAGCAATGAATCGTTAGACCTGACCGGAGCGCAGTTTACGACCGGCATCACCTTCACGTTTCCGCCGACCCTGGGCACGGAGGCGTCGGTCGTGGTCACCGAGGCCGGCACCGGGTCGCCCGACTACATCGAGATCCAAAACGTTTCCGACGCGAGCGTCGATACGACCGGCTGGGTCGCGGGCGCCAACAACGCGTTCAACTTCAATATCAACGACGTCCATTCCACGCTGTGGAGCCTGCCGACTTCGCTTGTGCCGGGCCAGTTGTGGGATCGTGCCGACACGACCGAGGACAACGTCTTCTGGCGAACCGCCGAACAAGGTTGGGTGATGATCGTCGACGGCTCGGGTAGTCTGGTCGACTTTGTGGTCTGGGGATACGGGCCCAATGACTTGGCCGGCATGAACGTCACGGTGGGCGGGTTTTCCGGCAATCCGACCCTCAGCGGTTGGAGCGGAGCGGCCGTGGACCCGAGCAGTGCGAACAGCAATGCGCTGCAGCGGCAAGGCAACGCCGATCAGGACAATGCCTCCGACTGGAGTTTCGATGTCGTCCCCTCGGCAACCTACCAGAATCCCGGCATGTTTGTCCCCTTCATGGCGACGGAAGATCGGCTCAGCCCCGGCGAGTATGTCGTCATTGCGAGTAACGCCGCGGCGTTTCGGGCCCGATATGGGCAGAACGTGCCGTTGGTCGGCGAGTACACAGGCTCCTTGAGCAACGGCGGCGAACAGATCGTGTTGACCGACGCGGCCGGACGTACCGTGTTGGACTTCACCTACGGCGATTCGGGCAATAGCGGGTGGCCCAATCGGGCCGACGGCAACGGGGCTACGCTCGAACTGCTTGACCCGACCGAAACGCCCATCGACTTCAACTTGCGAAACGCGCATCTCGCCGACGGCGTCCAGTGGCGGTCCAGCGGCGAATACCTCGGCACACCGGGTACGGCCGGAACGGGCTCTTTCCAAGGCGTTGTCGTCAACGAAGTGCTTACCCACACCGACTACCCGCTGGTCGATGCGATCGAGTTATACAACTCGACCGACGCCGACATCCCGATCGGCGGTTGGTGGCTCAGCGACGACAGCGACGATTTCCAGAAGTTCCAAATCCCCGCCGGCGTCACGATCCCCGCCTATGGTTATGCGACCTTCTACGAAGGGCATTACGAAGGGCAAACACTTCAGTACGACGCGGTCAACGAATTCGGCGGCCTTGACGTGAAAGACTTCGCGCTGAGTGGAGCCCGGGGCGATGATGTCTGGCTATTGGCCGATCCCGGCGCCGGCGGCACGTTGCGGTTTGCCGATCATGTCGAGTTCGGCTCGGCGAATAACGGCGAGTCGTTCGGCCGTTGGCCCGACGAGACGGGCGATCTGTATCCGATGACGAGCCGCACGTTCGACGGTCCCAACAGCGGCCCGCGGATTGGGCCCGAGGTGTTGATTAGCGAGGT
>CAYYOX010000440.1:0-5086 GCA_964473065.1 uncultured Planctomycetaceae bacterium
AGCCGTCGCCGGCACGGCGATGAAACGTTTAGCCGTCGCCGGCACGGCGATGAGATTGGAGGCCTAGCCCTCACCGCCGTGCCGGCGGCGGCTAAACAAATTCCGGAAGTAATACCCTTACAAGTTCTTAGTTCACCAGGGGATAGGCCCTTTGCACAGCGCTTTCGGCCCCACAAGGATCGGTGTTTGATCGTATTGCAGGTCGCGAAGCCTCTTGGCGGTTGCTTTGAGCAAGGCGTCGAAGGTGAGCGTTTGCTCGTCGCGTCGATGTTGCCGGAGGATCTCGGCCATGGTGTAAGTGAAGGCGCCGTAGGAGGTAACGCCGTGCCGATACTCGTAGGCGTACTGGTCTTCCTGGCACGCCTGGTAGATCATCGGCAGGTATGGCCCACGGTGACCCATCGCCTTGCGAACCGCGTCGTACCGCGCGTTGGGCAACGTGCGCAATCCGACGGCCCGACCCAAGCGCCGCTTGCTGCCCGAGCGGCCCACGTAGTCGGCGCCGCGGGGTTGTTCGGCCAACGTAATGTTGGGCTGCGGGAACGTCCGCTGGACCCACATCTGGTCTTTGGGACTCCAACTCATCTGGCGATGGCGGATATCGTCCGGCGGGCTCAAGCCCCGAATACGGGCCCCGCCGTCGCGAGTCATCCCGCCGCTGTGGCAGCAGTCAAGGATCATCACGAGCCGGGCGTCGTACGGCAACTGGCTGTACAGATCGTACAGTTCGTCGTCGATGATCGCCCGCTGCTCCGTCCAGTCGAAATCGTACGGCACCAGGCATTCGTCCAGACGGTCGACCGTTTCTCCGATTCCGTAGCTGGAGATTTGTGCCCCGTGCCCGCTGTAGTAAAACACCCTCTGGTCCTCGTCGCCGACGCCGTCCAATAGCCACTCGATCCGCCGCCGGATGGCGTCCGCCGTGGCGCGTCGGTTGAGCACGATCCGGATATCCTCGGCGGCAAAACCGGATTCCTGTAGCATGGAACTGACCAGGAACACGTCGTTGACACACCCGTCGAGCCGATCGGCTTCCTGAGGGTAATCGTTGATCCCGACCAACAGGGCGCGTCGTTTCGCCGCACGTGCCAATTTGGCGAACGCCTTGTCGGACGTGGCGAGGTTGCGAGGAGTCCCACGACGGGCAACTCGCTTCCATACGCGATCCACGACGTTGGGGTGCGACAAATAGACGACCGCCCGATGCTCGGCCAGGCCCTCCAACTCGTTATGGGCCGGGACCTGCTGGAAGTTCGGCTCCGTGAATTCCAGCTCGGCGGTGAAGATGTCGTCGTGCCGGTTGTAAAGGTGATACCACATCTTGACGTCCAGCGGGACCAACCGCCCGCCAAAGCCGCCGCGGACAAACGGATTGCCGATCTGCGAGCCGAAAGAAATGAAGGTTTTGTCCCGGACCAGTTCCTTGCCGGGACCGTTGACGAAGGCGTCATAGCAGATCAGCGAGCCGAGGCTGTGCGCGGCAATCACGTGCGGCTGGAAGCTCTCGATGTCTTCGATCACGCATTGTCGCGCTTCCTTGCGCAACTCGTCATTGTCGACCCATTGGACGACCATTCCGGCGGTCCAGCGAATTCGATCCGGAAAATCGAAGATGCCGCGACGCCGAGACCGCGTGGCCCAGTCGCTCAGCCAGTCTCCGACTGCGTGATAGATTCCGCTGCCCAGCAAGAGTCGCAACGCATGCAGCGTGTCTCCGGCGTTCAGCGAGGCGTTGGCAAAGAGTTGATGGTAGTCGACGAACCGGACGTCAACCTCGTGCTGGGGGACTTCATGCTGGGGATTCCATCGCGCAATCCCGTCTCGGATGGCGGTTTCCCACGCCTCTTGCCCGGCCGAGTCGTCCCGATGATCGCCCACGCCCTGGACACAGAGGATGCGCAAAGGTTTAGGCATGATCATAACCTCCCTTCATAAGTCTATGGTGATTGTTCCGGTGCACGAAACATTGCCGCCGGAGTCGGCCGTGCATGTTGCCGACGCGGAACCGGACCTTTGTGCCAGCAGTTTCTCCAAGGCGGCCAACAGACAGTCGGGGCCCTCGTTGCGAATGATTTCCCGGAGTTGTTCCGCTTTATCGGCGGGAATCTCCAGCGTGTAACTCGCGCCCGGTTGTTGCGCGACGGTCGTGGTGAAGGGTTTTTGCTCGCGGAAGACATCGGCTACCGGGCCGTACTCGTTGTACTGGGGATTCTGGCCGGAAGTGATCCTCGGGCAGATCTTCTTGTGGAAGTCGCGGTAGTTTCCCCTGAAGTTACCTTCATCCCACACGTCGCACAGGGCCTTGGTAAACGCCCCGCCATATTGGTAACCGGACGAGGTCCGCCCGTCGCGGCAGCCGCCAATGTGGATCATCTCCGCCTGCATGGCCTTGGAGACCCTCGCGTCGACGGGGCGAATCGGCGTGGTCTCCTCCACGTTGCCGATCATGCGATAGTTGGTCCCGGAGTTGCAACTGTCGCTGAGCATCACGATTCGAACGCCGCTGGAGAACGTGGGCCAAATCTCGTTCAGCTCGTCGTCGATGATTTCTCGATTGTAGGCCACCAGGGTTTCGTCCTTTCCGTCCTGCTCGTCTCCGTTTTCGTCCGGTTGTTGTCCGCCATGGCCGGAGAAATAGAACACGAGAATGTCGCCCGATCCCAGCACGCGGGCAGCACCTCGCAGGGCGTCGAGGACTCGGTCGGCTTTGGCCTGCCGGGTCTTCAGGGTTTGGACCCGATAGCCGAGCTGGCTGAGCAGGTGGTCCAGATTATCCACATCGAGTTCACACCCCCAGCAACCGTTTTTCCCGTCCCAGCCGCCATGGCAGGCCGGGTCCACTTCCTTCAATCCAACCAGAATTGCCAGTGCATTGGCCATTTTTCAGCCCTCCCTTTTGAAAACATGTGACACGATCAACGCAATTACCGGCCCGGATTGTACATAACGGGTGTGACAACTAGTTGTCACCTCGAGGAGAAGTTGTCGCGATTTTTTTGGCCATTTGCAAATCCCGCCGACTGCATCGGGGGGGCCGGCATGAAGCAGTCCGGGGGCTTTTGGCCGCCTAATTGCCATGCAAAACGTGTAGGAGGTATAATCGAGGGAAGTTGAGCTCAGAAACCCAGCCTGATGGTGGGGTAAATCTGCAGCCGCCGATCCGCAATACTGCAAAGGGGAATATCCTTGGGTTGGCCGACCGTTCTAGGACTTGCCGTCGGATTGGCGATGGATGCGTTTGCCGTGTCGATCGCGGCCGGGCTGACGATCGCGCCGTTGACACCGAGGCACGTATTCCGCTTGGCCTTCCACTTCGGGCTGTTCCAATTCATGATGCCCGTGCTCGGCTGGGCCGCCGGCAGGCAAGTCGCCCTCTACGCAGCCGACTTCGACCACTGGTTGGCGTTCGGGCTGCTGAGTGTCGTCGGCGGTAAGATGCTCTGGGAAGCCTTCTTCGATCGCCGGGAGAAGTCCAACTCCGACCCCACCCGCGGCCTGATGCTGGTCACGCTCTCGGTCGCCACGAGTCTCGACGCCTTGGCCGTGGGCCTGAGCATGGCGTTGCTGAACGTCTCGATCTGGGCGCCCAGCGTGGTGATCGGTCTGGTGGCTGCGGCCCTGAGCACGGTGGGCATCCTCTTCGGCGCCCGACTGGGAATGCGCTGGGGTCGCTGGGCCGATGCGGCCGGAGGTTGCGTGCTGCTAGGGATCGGACTGAGAATTCTCGTATCCCACTTGACGGCGTGACATCCTCTGGGGGTATGCGAGTAGGGCATCTCTGACCGGTGTAATGCGTATAATCGACGCCACAGCTAGCCTGCTGCCAGAATGGCGATAAAGCCGATTTATTCGGGATAGCTTCGCGAGCCTGGCGTTAATGCTTAGCGTTTGGGTAAACCGATATAACAAGAGGGTTATGGGGATTCGGTAATACCGGGGAGCAGAATCGGGGCGGAATATGGGCCGGGCAACCTACTTATCGATTCTCTGTCTGGGCATCGTCTTGTCCGGAGCCGTGTACTGGAAATATCGGCTCGATCTCGATGCCGCGGCGACCAACTATCGTAGCGAGTCGCACGACCACACCACGCTCGTGGCCCACGCCCTGGAAGACACCTTCCGGCAGATGTACCAGGGGTTGCGCACCATTGCCCGGCTGCCGGGAGTGCGGTCGGTCAAACGCTACGCCAATGAAATCGAGTTCCACGGCGGTGACGGGCTTGACCGTGATGCGAGGCAGGCCGTGCAGGAGATCTACAACAACCTGGCCAGCAACGTGGCCATGTCGGAAGTCTACATTGTCCAGGTCGATCTCGAACCCGATGAGATCGATCCCCATACCGGTCGGCATCAGGAACCGATCACCACGTTTGACGAATTGATCGTCGGCCAAAATGCCGACCAGCAGAGAAATGGACACCGCTACGGCCTGGAAGAGACGGAAATCCACGAGTACCGCCTGATGAAACGGCAGTTGGCGTGGATGCGGCAGACGGTTCCCCGAATCGAAGACATCGCCGGCCTCGCCTTTCCCGCCATGGGCGGTCCGGAGGTCGTCACTTGCGACAACACCCGATACTCGAAAAACTGTCCGGATGACGCAGATCGCTCCGGACTGGTCTATTCGGTGCCTTTCTACGGTCCCGACGGGGAACTGAAAGGTTGCATTTCGGGTGTCATCCTCACTCATGCGCTGCGTGACCTGCTGCCTTCGGACAAGTACGTGCTGAGCAACCTGGGGCACGATTATCTGGCCGTGCCCCATCAGGACGGACAATGGCAAGCTTCTCGGCAGTGGGCGACCCCCCACTCGAGCATTGGCGCCCGGCCGGATCCCAATCTGCTCTTTTCAGAGGTCCTCGCGCTGGATGTCACCGACGGCGGCGGGTCGTGGAATCTGTGGGTCGGCCAGCCGGATACGATGTTCTGGGAGCGCGCCGATGTGCAAAGCGCCTGGTATGCGGCCACCACCGGCTACGTTTCCATTTTGACCGGAGGACTCTGCCTGGTGGCATTCTTGGTTCGACGCAGCCGACGTGCACTGGAGGTGGAAAACCTCGAACTGGAACGGCGGGTCGAGCAACGC
>CAYYOX010000440.1:5096-6056 GCA_964473065.1 uncultured Planctomycetaceae bacterium
CAACCGAACCAAGAGCGAGGTCCTTGCCAATATGTCGCACGAGTTGCGGACCCCGATGACCGCCATTCTCGGCTTCAGCGATCTGTTGCTGGACTCCGGCACAAGTGAATCGGAGAGGCGGGACATCACCAAAACGATTCGCCGCAACGGCCACCACCTGCTGGAGTTGATAAACGACATTCTCGACCTCTCGAAAATCGAAGCCGGTAAGCTCGAAATCGAACACACCACCTGCCTTCCGAGCTTGCTGATGTCCCAGATCAGAGATCTGTTCGCCGTTCCCGCCGAAGAGAAGGGAATTCGTTTCGAGGTCGACATCAACGGCTCCATCCCCGAGACTATTCAGAGCGACCCCACTCGCCTGAAGCAGGCCCTGGTGAACCTCGTAGCCAACGCGGTGAAGTTCACCCGCCAAGGGACCGTCCGTCTGGTCGCCCAAGGTGATCGGCAGGCCGAAACGCTTACCTTTGGCGTGATCGACACGGGCATCGGCATGAACGGCGAGCAGGTCAAGAACATCTTCGAGCCATTTTGCCAGGCCGATACTTCGATCACGCGAAAGTTCGGCGGCACGGGGCTCGGACTGGCCATTACCAAGCGGATTGCCGAAATGCTCGGGGGCGACATCACCGTGGTCAGCGAAGCCGGCACGGGGAGCACCTTCTCGTTGACCGTGGCGACCGGGCCGCTGGAAGGCGTGAGGATGCTCTCGAAGCTCGCAGCAACAAGGTCCGCCAATAAACAACCGGCCCACTCCCGCCGGCCGACCCTTTCCGGACGCGTGTTGCTGGTGGAAGACGGCCCGGACAACCAACGCCTGATCAGCCTGCTTCTGAAGAAAGCCGGGGCGGACGTAACCCTGGCCGAAAACGGAAAAGAAGGCCTCGAGACGGCCTTGGCGGCTGTCGAGGAAGCTCGGCCGTTCGGTGTTATTCTCATGGACATGCAAATGCCCGTCAT
>CAYYOX010000441.1:0-6039 GCA_964473065.1 uncultured Planctomycetaceae bacterium
ACGGCGGAAAAAAGGCATGCAACAGCAGCAGGGGCCCGAAAAACAGCAGGTTCGGCGGGTTGCCCGTCGGCGTCTCGATTTGGAAGTCCTCGCCGCGCAGCAGTTCCAAGGCCTGAACGCCATACCAGGCTTCGTCGCCGTTGAGCCCTGGGACATTGTTCAGCCACGCACAGCGAAACCAAAGACTCGCCAACAGAAGTCCCGTCACATGAATCACCGGCAGCCAGCCGACGGCCGACCTGGGTGCAAGCTCGTTGTTACTTTCAGAACGGGCCATGGCGCATCACTCAGCGGCGCGGAAACTGTTGGGGGTATTGGGCCGTTTCGATGCGTTGAAGCAGTTCGTGAGCCGGTTGATATTGCGGCCCCAGGGCCAGCGCACGGCGGGCCGTAGCGGCAGCTTCCGCCGCGCGGCCGGCTTGCCATTGGGCTTCGGCCAGATGGTGAAGGATCTCTTCGTTGGGGCTCTCCCGCGCAATCATGGAAAGACTGTCCACCGCATCGTCATGGCGACCCAATGCCGAGTAGGCTTGGGCGGTCAAATGGAGCACCTCCGGCGGCGTCTCGCCCGGCGAATAGCTCTCGGCCAGACTCTGCAGCACGACCAAAGCCCGGTCGGGACGGTTCAACTGTCGATGGAGTTCGGCAACCTCAAGCACAATGTGCGGATTGCCGGGCGCATAGGCCAAAGCCCGATGGTTGTCGGCCAAGGCCTGTTGCAGGTGACCGCCGGCGCGCATCAGACGCCCTCGGATGGCCCAGGCGGCCGGCGACCTGGGGTCGAGGTCCAAGGCCTGCTGCGTATTCCGCCAGGCTTGACGCATGTGGCTCAGTTCCAAGTGCATTTCTGCAAGCCGGACCTGCACGGTTGCGTCGTCCGTGGCCAGACGCGCCGCCTCTTCCAACTGCACGATGGCGGCCTGACGGCTGCCGCGACGCCAGAGTGTCTCAGCGTAATGCCGACGTGCCTCCGAATCGACCGGACACGCTTCCACGGCCTGGGCCAACAGGGTTTCGGCCTGCTCGAAGCGTCCCCGTTCGGCGGCTGCGATTCCGCGTTGCGACAGCCGGCGGCAAGAGCCCAACGACTCGGAGACGGGTCCCTTACTGAACGGCAGCCGACAGCCTGATAGCAATGCCAGCATCACAACTACCGTCAGTTGAAATCGCAAGCGATCCATCCGTGTCGAGTCCGCCCAATCGGGGAATACCGTAGAGAAAAAAAGTGACCGCCTAGGGTAGCAAAACGGCCCGAGTGCAGCCATCCCGGTTTCTCCGGACCAATTGGCCAACCTTCCCCGCCCAAGGTGGGCTGAGAAACTCCGGGTAATCCGGGAAGCGATTAACAGCCGCCTGCCAAAGGCCTGCACTACCGAAGATCGAAGCGTCGGGGGGCTTGTCGTCGGGATTGATACGGATTGGACGGGTAGCCGCTGCGCATGTCGCCGGAGGGAGAACGTTGGTCGAGTACGATCGGCTCGGGCGTTTCGTCATCGCCGAGATTGCCCGCCTCGTCGCGGACTTCTATACGCACAAAGACTTGCCTTGGTGCGTCCGGCGGGAGGGTCCACGTGTATCGGCCCGTGTTCTCCAGGCCGTCGGCGATCGGCGTCCAGGCCGCGTATCGGTCCTGGCGATAGAGGATTCTTACCGGCTGTTGCGTCAATCGTGAATCGTCAGCTTGCCAGGTGACAATCAGGCGGTTCGAATCGAAACCGCTCCCACGTTGGGCCGAAACGACGCGTACTTGCGGCCTGGTCACGTCAACGCCGACCCAGACGTCGGGCAGTTCGCCGCGGGCGGGCGGTCGGCTGATGCTGCCGGAAGGCGTGATGATCCGGAACCCGAAGATCCCCTCGCGCTCGGTGGTTACCTGCAGCGAGCCGGGTTCGGCTCGGTCTGGGTAGAAGCGGGTCCACGTTTGCCCTTGATCGGCGGTACCCCACAGTTCGACCTGAGGGTTGGTCGTGGAGTAAGAAGAGGTCTCGGGAGTGTACTCCAGCAGGAAGGTTCGCGAGTTGACCATCCGTGCTTGCTCGCCCGGCGGTAGATCTGCAAATTGTTGATCGGCACGATTACTCTCAGTGTTAGTCTCTGGGCCCGATGCTGAGTAGCGATTGCGAACCGGCGGATAGGTTTTGGCGGCCATCGAATGGGAAGGCGACGTGCTGTGCCCATAGGAAGGTTCGTTGGCCGGGTAAGGGTCGTTCCAACTGTCGTGACCGGTTTCCGTTCGGATCGGGTTGCTCATCGCGGATTGCGACTCGGTGGCCGGCCAGGATGTCGACGCATCGGACGGGGCGGTTCCTTGCCACGGGGTTTGCGCTACTTGGGACGTATTCGAGGACGGCGTATCGGCGATTCTCTGAGCGGCAACCGACGCTTGGGTCATGGCGATGTTGCCGGCCGCGTCGATCACTTCCGCCCGAACCTGGACTTCCTCGGCCCCGTTCTGCGGCCACCAGGCTACTTCGCCGTTTTGAGTTGCCCCGGTCGACTGACGATCGTTTCGGCCGATGGCCACCGGTTGCCAAGGGCCGTGGGGCGTGGTTCGATACTGCACGCTCAAGCCGTCGGGTTTCGGATGCGTTTCGTCCACTTGCCACGTGGCGACAATCTGCCCCGCGTCACCCCGTTGGGCCTGAAGTTGAAGTCGTGGCTGCGTTGTGTCGATCAGCACGCAGAGTTCGGGCCGATTGGTCCCCTGGGGGCGCAATTGGCCGGCGCGGTTGAGTGTGCGAACCAGGAACCAATACTCGCCGTCGGCCGTCGTGCGAAACACGAAGCGGCGTGCGGCCGGTTGCACCTTACTATATAACTGCCAAGTGGCTCCCCGGTTGCCGGAGACGAACAGTTGCACTTCCACCGGTTCCGCGGCGGTTGATCCCACCCCGTCAATTTGAAAGGGGATCGAGAAGACCGACTGGCGGGTTGCGATGGGGTCCGGAAGGTCTTTGTTGATCGGCAACGGTTCCGCAGCCATTATGCTGGATAACGGAAGCCATGCCATGGCGAATATGATCGAGACTAGCCGCATGAGACACTCCTTCGGCAGGGAAGGCTTATAGGTGGGTCGGCGCATAGGCCGAGAGGGCAGGTTGACACGTAATTTGTATCGGCACCCACGTTCGTTCAACTTAAGAGGGAGGCACCGAGTACTCAAGCCAGAGAAGCTGGGGAGGCATGGGCGATTTTGCCGGTCGGATAGGTCGGGAAGTGTGCTCCGCCTGGGCCAAGAAGTGATGTGCCACGGCTGTGTCAACCGTGCCCAAATTCAACCTCCCCTCTCCCTTTGGGAGAGGGGACCAAGTTACGATATGCCACCTAGTACAGCTCGTTCAAGAGCATGTCTTCCTTCTCGCCGCCGGCAATCGTGGCCGAGGCCTTGACCGACTCCGCGTCGATCCCCTCGGACAGCGAGTGGACGCTTCCGTCGCAATATAGGACGTTGGCGACTCCGAAATGTTCGCTGCGGATGCCTTGGCCGCTGGGGTCGTTGATTTCGCCGTCTAGTTGCTCGATGGGGATGTCGCGAGGCTCCATCCAGTTGATTCCTGCGCCCGACGCCTCGACGACCAGGATCGTGCGTGAGGTCCCGTCCGTAATATCACTGACACTGACTGTCTCCGCGCCGTTGAAGACGGTCCCGGGTCCGCTGATGACGGCGTAGCTGGTCTGTTGCCCGGGCGGCGCCGATTCGCTCGGGCAGCGGTACGCATCTGGCATGAAGTCGGTAAACGCCCGATTGTGTGGGCTGTCCCACGGCTCGTCGAGCTTGATCTGTTCATACAGGGCATTCTCTTCCAAGTAGGGCAGCAACAGCACGCGCCAACTGTGCAGCGGCTGGCCATTCTCGTCGACCGTATAAGCCGGCGGAAAGGAACCGTTTACATCGTGGTAGTTCTGCATCGCCAAGCTGATCTGTTTCATGTTGTTCCTGCATTGCGCTCGTCGGGCCGCTTCCCTGGCCGCCTGAACAGCCGGAAGCAGCAACGCTACCAGGACCGCGCCGACTAACACGGCGACGATCAGCACGGCCACAATGACGATCGTGACAATCAGGGCGGTCGACGTTTTCTTGGCCGGGATGGCCATGGGGGCGACTCCCGCTTGGTGCAAGGGAACGGTGACCGTCTGGCCGCATTGAGCACAGGGGCCGCTCTGGCCGGCGAATTCTTCCGAGACGTTGGTCGCCACGCCGCAATGGGGGCAAGTGAATGGAATGGGCATTGTTGGGCCTTTCGAGCCGATGGTTAAACAGGTGGTTTCCCAGAATAACGTCCTGTGTCGATACAGCTTCTTCACGTCCCGCCTACACATTAGAGGGGAACGTGGGACCTGTCAACGGTTTTGGAAGCGATTTCCGGCACCCCCTCTGTGGATGGGGCAGGCCATAACGATCAATAATGCTGGACTTGGAAAGGCGTTATGTGCATAATAAGTGGAGTGTTGTGGTCAAGTAATCTAGGCCGTTTGTGGGTGATTGCGACGGGGGGGTTTTCGTCGAGGTGGCTGCAAACTCCCGGCGATCGGTTGGTAGTTTATATCGCCATTCTCACTGCGGCGGCCACTATAGCGATTTACGTTCTCCGCAAATTACGCGGAGAGATCGTACAACACGAACCACCCGCTAGTGAATTGATATCAAAATTCCGCGAAATGCACTCCCAGGGTGAGCTTAGCGACGAAGAATTCCGAACAATAAAGACATCGTTGGCGGCACGGCTTCAACAAGAGTTAAAGGATAGCGGGGAAAAGGGTTGCGACGAATGAACCCGGTCGCTCCGACACCGGAAGATCAACCAGATACGCCGGAGTGAGCGGGTTTTTCGACCCGGCCGATTCAAACACTCTTGGAACTGGAGCCGTAGAACTGACATCTGTGGACAATTGGATAGCTCGAACTCGTCGTGGACACGGAGGGCCCGCGGCCGAACCGCCTTAGGTTGGCTTGGCAGTTCGAGCAACACCTTTGAAACATCCGTAAAACCTGCCGCTTGACGCAACTCCAGCCGATCTGGATCGCAGCGGAACAGAAAAGGAACAGGCATGCCCTCAGGACGCGATTTTCCCTCCAGTCGCCGAGGTGGCGGAACGACCAAGAAAAACGCTTTTTGTTCGTTCTGTCGCAAGAGCTATCGTGACGTTGGCCCGTTGGTCGAAGGCCCGGGTGACGTCTATATATGTGGCGAATGCATCGATCTCTGCCAATCCATTCTGGAGCAGGAGCGACGTCGCCGCGGTACGAGCAAGCAGCTCTTCACGAAGGTTCTCACGCCCCGTGAAATCGTCGAGCGACTCGACGAGTACGTCATCGGCCAAGTTCAGGCTAAGAAGGTGCTGGCCGTGGCCGTGCACAGTCACTATAAGCGACTGATGCACACGGCCGGCAATCCGGACGTCGAAATCGATAAGTCGAACATCCTGATGATCGGCCCGACCGGTTCCGGCAAGACGCTGCTGGCCCAAACGCTGGCTCGGATTCTGGATGTTCCGTTCGCCATCGGCGATGCCACCACGCTGACCGAGGCCGGCTACGTCGGCGAGGACGTAGAGAATCTGCTGTTGAAACTACTGCACGCCGCCGACTTCGACCTGGAATCGGCCCAACGCGGCGTGCTCTATATCGATGAGATCGACAAGATCGGCAAGACTTCGCAGAACATCTCGATCACGCGCGACGTTTCCGGCGAAGGCGTACAACAGGCCCTGTTGAAGATGCTCGAAGGGACCGTAGCCAACGTTCCGCCCCAAGGTGGCCGCAAGCATCCCGAGCAGCAATACATCCAGATGGATACCAGCAATATCCTCTTCATCTGCGGCGGTACTTTCGTCGGGCTCGACGACATCGTCGGCAAGCGGCTCGGAAAACGTACGATCGGGTTCGGCCAGGACAAGGACGTTCACGACGACTTCGAGCTTGGCGGGCTAAGCCAGCAAGTTACCAGCGACGATATCCCGCAATTCGGCCTGATTCCCGAATTGAGCGGGCGGCTACCGATGCTCCCGGCGCTGTGGTCCCCCGATCAACAAGCCGTA
>CAYYOX010000442.1:0-2881 GCA_964473065.1 uncultured Planctomycetaceae bacterium
GCTGGGTAGAAAACGCACATTCAAGTTGTGGTCGGTTGGCTCCCGCCATAGATCGGGGCTCTGGACCCAGAGTTCGAGTCGATCAGGATCCGGCGGCGAGCCATATAGACGGTACAGGCCCTGTTTCCCCTGCGGCGTCTCTGCGAGAAGCAAGAACTCAACCTGATCGGTGACCCGGGCGGCGATCAGCGTCTTGGTCTTGAATGGGAGGGAACTCTGTGGGCCCGCCTCTGCAGACCAACTCAGCTCGAAGAATTCCTTCGGCGTGCCTCCGGCAAGCGGCACAATGCGATACACGAGACTGGTGCGGCCCCCGGCATGGTCGTAGATCGACGGCATGCGGTACAAGACCTGGTCATCGAGCAAGAATGCCTGCTTCCCGCCTCTCCATTCTCCTTCCCTGAGTCGGTTATTTGGGTCCGGGTAAGGGGATTCGATTTCACCCGTGATCAGGTTGCTGCAGGCGCCGTCTTGCACCTGCAACCGGTACAGACCGCCGATCCAGTTGAAGCCAAGTTCAACAATCACTGATTTGCTGTCCGCACTCCACAATGGCGCGTTTCCCCGCGCGTCGAAACTGGTGGTGAGGATGTGCTCCTTGGCATTGGTGAAGGCCGCCACACTCACGTTGCCGCTCGGTTTTGTACCGCCTTGACGACCACCGATGGTCGGTCGAAGACTGAGCCTGATCTTCTTGTTCTCATGAGCCGCAAGAGTGAAATTCAGTCGATCGGGTTGCACGTCGATGCCCGGTCCTCTGGCTGTGAGCGTGTAATTTCCGGGTTCGAGCGGTTCGGGTCCACCGGGATGCAAATACTGCTGATTGCCGGAGCTGTCGATCAGCATAATCTCCAGCTTGTTGGTGGAAGCAGAACCCGAAATGTCCAGCTCAACCTCGACGCTACCACGCCGGTTAGCGATTTGGTTGCCAACCTGGCTGGCTACGGTCACCCACAATCTCAACAAACGCTGCAACAGGTACAACTCTTGTGCGATGGGCACGATCCGGCCGGGAGCTTCTTCGATCCTGATCCGGCTGCCCATGTCCCGGTGCGGTTTTATCAACGCCTCAACCTGGTCGAGCACCTGTTGGGCGCCAGCCAGATCCTGATACGGTCGTGCCTGCTCCAGGAGTTCGATCGCCGTGAGATTGTCGGCCAACAGCTGAGCCCAGTTGAAATCACGTTCGAGGGGGCTGCTGGTCTTGCTCTCTGCGGCAACGGTCATTCGACGTTTGACCTTGAGATATGGATCAACCACGGAGCGAGTGATCGAAAGCGCCTCGGTGGCCCGCTGGTGAGCCCTGCCCATCGCCGCTGTCATCTCCTCAATGCGGCAAAAGGTGTTGTTCGCCGCGATGGCATCTTCCATCAGGGCATTCAGCCGATCTTGGAGTTGGTTGATCCACCCGTCTTCGGCGTTCGCCTGCTCGGCGGTGGAGTCGATCTGCAGTTCGAGCGGACTGAAGAGCTGTAGGGCTTGCCGGTGGTGTTCGTAAGCATCGACGCCATAACCACTGCCGCCGCCTTCTTTCCTTGCGACTCGATAGATGTGATCCCCTGTCTGGCGAATGATTGGGTCGATAGTGTCGATTTGTTGCCGGTAACGGGCCGCCGCGGCCTGGGCAAAAGGCGCCCGTTGGCTCAGGGCGTCGACTTCATTGATGAGCTGCGACTGTTCGAGCGCACGCAGCTGCAACCATGCCAGATCCTGATCGTTCCGTTCGAGAATTCGGTCAACCACATCGAACCAATTGCTTCTGAACAAGCCTTCGGCGTTCATCAACAACACCCGGGCCCCTTTGGCATTGGCAGGTCGCCGTCTATTGGCGGTCAAGGATCCGGCCATGACGACCACTGAATCCAGGATCTCGAGCTCGACCTCCAAATCAGTGATTGCCGCTTCGAGCTGCGGCGGTAGAGCTTTGATCTCCTGCGAGTGGGTTCTGATGTCCTCCCGTAGGCTGTTCATTCGCTGCCGTTCCGTTTCGACTTCCACAAGGGTCTCGAAATGTCGCGATGCGTATCGTTCACCCAGGCAATAGTCGCGTTCATAACGTTTGGCCTGTTTGCCGATGCCGGCGCTGTCTTCTAAATGAGAGCGCAGTTTTGCGGTAATTATCGACAGCCGTTCATTCGACGCCCGAACATCATCAAATGCTCGCTCGACTCGGGCAATCAGTCGCTCGTCAATCGCCGTGAGTCGCGCTAACAAGTCTGCTCGTCTCGTCTGCCACTGGTTTCTGGGAGAAAATACCCGCAGCCGCAACTGGTCGAGGTGCTGGCGCGCTCTGTCCAGCACCTCGGTAGACTCGTTGCGCCGGTTGAAGAGATACGCCTTTTCATACACCCGCCACTGCAGCTCGGCTGCCCGAATCGTGGCATCTGCGGCGCCAATGTTCGGCATCACCTTGTCGTGCGCCTCATCGTGATTGATCAAACCGTTGCTGTAGCGGTCGATCCAGGTTGCGGCCGTGTCGCCGAAGGTCTGCACATTGATCGAAGGCACAGGTGGTAGGGTTTTTTGGTGAACATTCGGGCCTAACGAACCAGTCGGGATTATTCCGTTCTCGACGATCAGAAAATCGCCGCTTGCATGACCAAAATCATCGAGGAGAGCAATGATGCTGCGGCCAAATACGGGGACTGTCGCGGTGACTTTGCCCTGCGCATCGGCGGTATATATGGTCCCGTCCGGGCCTACAACCTGAGCTCCAGGGGCAGGCTGACCTTGGTCATCGGTGATCCTGAAAGATACAGTTGTTCGACTTATCACCACCTTGAGAGGCCCATAACCGACCTGGGAGATAAAACCCAAACCCAAATCGGACTTGGCCTCGAATCGTAAGGTCTTGCCATGACCATCAGTACGAGGGCGCAGC
>CAYYOX010000442.1:2891-4174 GCA_964473065.1 uncultured Planctomycetaceae bacterium
GCAGAAATCCGCGTGGAAGGACCAAGAACTCCTGCTTCGGATCCTTGGCGGCGTGCGCATGAAACGTGAGAACAGGAGAACGCCGGTAAAGTGCCGGCAGCAGACCGGGTTGGTTTCCCTGGTCGAGTAAGGGAACAAAGAACTCGAAGACATTGCGGGTGATTGGGGAGGTGCCAAGGTGCACCACCTGGGTGCCTGATCCAAAACCAGCCTCGACCTCGATTTCGACCTCCGGGGTGGGCATCGACCACATCTTATCGCTGGCTGCGGATTGCATCCAAATCAGATCGGCGTTGATCTTGATTCGTTGCCCGGGTAATTCTCGCATCGCCCTGGCCAGGGACAGAGCAGCCCGGTCGCGCGCTCCCGCAAAGAGGTTATTGAAGTGAGCGCGCAGGCGTGTCAGCAGATTCTCGTGAAAGTACTTGGTTGCAAAATATTGCTTGACCAGGGCCTCATTCAACCGCCAAGCGGGTTTGTCGATATCAAAACCTTCGTAACTCAGTCGTTCAATTTGACTGTTCCAGGAGACACCCGACTGATAAAAATCGGTTGCCAGGATGTTTATCAATCCTTGTGCTCCGTCGGTCATAAAATTACCAACGAGCGTCTCATCGTCCAGCCACAGGCCATCATAGAAATCTGAAAAACTCTTGTAGACGAGGGAGTTGAACACGACCCGCGAATCCGGAAAGTCGATGGTCAGTGGTTGCCCCTCGACGTCGGCCATCGCCCATTTCCAAGGTGGCAAAGTGGATCTGAGGTGCGACGGCAGGGTTCCTGGAAGCCGGTCATCGTCCAGGACGATCTCAAGGGGGCCTTCAGGCACAGCCCTTCTCGCCTCAACCGCGTTGAACCAGTGCACGATGGCCATATAAAGTCCGGCCGCCCGTAGGTCATCTCTCATCCTTGCCATGTTGCCGGACATCAGAAAGGGTGATGGAACGTAGAGCAAAGCCGTCGAATCGGCCTTCAAGCCATATGCCAGCCGGGCTACGTTCCACGGACCGCCGATGATCATGTCGTCCCGCGGATCAGGGTCGAAAAACCAGTTTTCGGCAAATAGAACACTCAACCCACGAGGGTCTTCCATTTTGAAAAGGGAGTCGAGCCCCTCCAACTCATCTCTGATCAGTAGTTGAGCCTGATTGCCTGTTTGTGCTGAGACGATCGGGCATAACAAACACATCGCCAGCACGATGAGGGTTCGTAGACGGGCCGGCGGTACAACAGCTTTTTCTGGTTCGTCGTCAGTCCGACCCACTCGACGGCCATTGCCCAGG
>CAYYOX010000442.1:4274-6014 GCA_964473065.1 uncultured Planctomycetaceae bacterium
GCTCACGAGCGGAAGACGGCCTGTCTTACAACAACCGGCGGCGCAGCAGTTCGACCCCGAACGCCCCGACCAGCAACCCAAAGACCACGGCCATGACGGGGCTCAAGGCTGGGATGGCTGCGCCCGCCGGCGCCGCTCCCAGGGTGAAGTTAAATGCCATGTGGGTCGCCGGGTCGGAGTTGACCCCCCAGCGGATGGTTGGCGGTGTCGCCGCGCTGGCCGCCATGGCCGGCACGCTACGGCCCTGGAGGTCCGGGTCGCCGGTGAGCCACACCCAGTCACCGGAGCCGCCGGCGGACGAGCTGTCGTTGTAAATCGCGAGCCAGTACTCGCCCCGCGTGAGTCCGAGGGCCGCCGCGATGGAGTACTCGTACTCGTTGTAAAAGCCGAGCACCACGTTGCCGGTTGCGGACCTCGAGGGGGTTCCCGTCAGCGTCGCCACGATCGCGCCGGGCACACTCGGGCTGCGCGGCGCCAGACCCTTGCCGGTGTCGCCGTGAACGGCGATCGTGAGCTGGTCGCTAAAGGCGTTGTTGTCGGTGTAGACCCCGAAGAAATTGACGTTGGTGATCGAGAAGCTGTTATTGACCTTGAAGTTGCCAGCCACCGTCTGCATGCCGCTCAAGCAATTGTCGCAGTCGGCATCGGACGGGAAGAGCAAGGGCGCAGCGGCCACCGGCTGATCCAGCCCCTCGTCGCCACCGCTCACGGCCTCCACGGTTATGGAGGCGAAGTTGTCGTCCGGCGCGGAGTCCACCTGGTCCATGAAGAGCGAGGCCCCGAACTCGAGATCGAATGGCGTGCCGGCGTCGATCATCGAGATAAAGCTGCACTGCGTGGAGGCGCCGTTGCCCAGGTTTCCAATCGACCACACCAGCTCGTCACCCACAGGTGGTCCACCGCAGCTACCGCTTGACCAGGTCAAGCCGGCGGGCATGAAGACCGTGGTTTCGGCGTTCGTGGCATCCTGGGGGCCGTTGTTCGAGGCCGTCAAGGTGACGGTGACCGACGAGCCCGGGGTCGAGCCGGCCGGCGGGTTGACCGACGCGGCCAGCGCGACGTCGGTCACCGAGGTCGCGCCGCGCAGCGCCACCAGGACCGCACTGGTCTCGATGGTGACCGTGCCCGGCACCGTGGTGTCGAGCTGGGCAAAGAAGAGGCTGTCCGCACCGAGGGACAGGGCGAGGGGCACCAGGACGGTGTCGATATAGCTGTTGCCGGTTGCCGGGAACGGGGTGTCGAGCACCGTCGCCGTCCCGTTCGAGACGATGCTGGGGTCGCTCAGAACCTGGCCGCCGGTGGTCAGCTGCGGCGAGTAATCGAGGGTCATCGCGCCGGTCACGGGGTCATAGGTGCCGCCGTTGACGGCCAGCATCTGCAGGAATGAAGCGCCCTGAGCCTGGACCGGCGCCGTGCCGACCAGACTCCAGTCGAGGATCAGCGGTCCACCGCCGGCCGCAGCCACCACGTCGTCGATGGTGATGGTTCCTTCACAGAAGCTGGCGCCGTTGTGGATCCCGGGAAAGTAGGTCGGATCGGCCGGCGCCGTCGGCACGGTGCCTGCGACGAAGCTCAAGCTGCCGCGGAAGTTGGCGTCCGAGCCCATGATCGGCGAGATATAGGCGCTGACCAGATCGTCTCCGGTGCCGACCAGCCCGTCGGGGCCTGGGAAATGGTTATGGACGCTGTCCACCCCCGCGAGGACCGTGTAGATCTGGGCCGCCTTGGTGGCTGTAGAGC
>CAYYOX010000443.1:0-1371 GCA_964473065.1 uncultured Planctomycetaceae bacterium
GCGCCAACGGTTGCCAACTGCGCTGCACCCGCAAACAGACCGACATGCACGCGGACCACCTCGATTACGAGATCCTGCCGAAGATCGAGCAGGACATAGCGACAAAAACAGAAGCCAAGCTCGACCTGCCCATCCGAAACATCCATCGCGCGGTCGGCACGATCTTGAGCAACCATATCGTCACGCAACACGGCGCCGAGGGCTTGCCCGACGGGACCATCGACCTAACGTTCCGCGGCTCGGCCGGGCAAAGTTTTGGGGCCTTCCTGGCGCCGGGCGTTACCATGCGGCTGATCGGAGAGGCGAACGACTACCTGGGCAAGGGACTTTCGGGCGGGCGGATCGTGTTGAGCACGCCGCCAAGTGCGAAGTTCGAAGCCCGGCATAACGTCATCGCCGGCAACACGCTGCTGTACGGCGCCACCGCCGGCGAGGTCTTCATCAACGGGCTAGTCGGCGAGCGGTTTGCCGTGCGAAACAGCGGGGCCATTGCCGTGGCCGAAGGCGTCGGCGATCATGGCTGCGAGTACATGACCGGCGGAACGGTCGTCGTCATCGGGCGGACCGGGCGCAATTTCGCGGCCGGCATGAGCGGCGGGGTCGCCTACGTGCTCGACGAGCATCAACTGTTCGATACCCTGTGCAACCTCGACATGGTCGATCTGGAATCGATCTACCATAAGGAGGACCAGGACACGCTCTACGACCTGATCTCTCGGCACGAAATGTGGACCGGCAGTCGGCAGGCCCGGCGAATTCTCGACAACTGGCAGGAAATGGCCGGCAAGTTCGTCAAGGTGATGCCGATCGACTACCGCGAGGCCTTGCGGCGGCTCCGCGATCGCGAGCAGGCACAAGACGAAGAGGCCGTGGCGACCGAGGAGGTGTTCAGTGGCTAATCCGACAGGCTTCATTCAATTCGATCGGGTCGAAGTGGGCCACCGCCCGGTCCAAGAACGGATCAAAGACTTCGAAGAGGTCGACCAACCGCTGGTCGACGAGGTGCTCACCCAGCAGGCCGCCCGCTGCATGGATTGCGGGATCCCCTTCTGCCACGGCATCGGTTGCCCCGTGAAAAACCGCATCCCCGAGTTCAACGATCTGGTCTATCGCAACCGTTGGCGCGAGGCGGCCGAGGTGCTGCACGCGACGAACAACTTCCCCGAGTTTACCGGCCGCGTTTGCCCGGCGCCGTGCGAAGGCGCATGCACGTTGGGTATCATCGACCCGCCGGTGACGATCAAGGACATCGAGCGGGCGATTGTCGACCGCGGTTTCGCGGAAGGCTGGATCCAGCCTCGGCCGCCGAAGTCGCGCACGGGCAAACGGGTCGCGGTCGTCGGGTCGGGTCCCGCCGGTTTGGCCGCGGCC
>CAYYOX010000443.1:1381-3919 GCA_964473065.1 uncultured Planctomycetaceae bacterium
CGAGGCGGCCTGCACCTTGGCGATCGATCAACAACCGGTCAACATCAAGCACATCGAGTACCAGATCGTCGAACGGGCGTTTGCCGAAGGTTGGGTCGTTCCGTTGCGTGCTCAGCGGAAGACGGGCAAGAAGGTGGCCGTCATCGGGTCCGGACCGGCCGGGCTGGCCGCCGCCCAGCAATTGGCCCGAGCGGGTCACGACGCCGTGCTCTTCGAGAAGGACGACCGACTCGGCGGGCTGCTGCGATACGGCATCCCCGACTTCAAGCTCCCCAAGCAGGTTCTCGACCGGCGCTTGGAACAAATGACGGCCGAGGGCGTGCGGTTCGAGGCCGGCGTCGACGTAGGCAAGGACCTCTCGGGCCGCTACCTGCAAAAGACGTTCGACGCGATCCTCCTGGCCATGGGGGCCGGCCAGCCCAGGGCGTTGAAGGCGCCGGGCAGCGAACTGGACGGCATCCACTTCGCCATGGATTTTCTCGCCCAGCAGAACCGCCGCACGGCTAGTGAGACTTGCGACGACGGGCCGATCCACGCCAAGGACAAGCACGTGGTCGTGATCGGCGGCGGCGACACGGGCAGCGACTGCGTGGGCACATCGATCCGGCACGGGGCCCTGTCGGTCACGCAACTCGAGATTCTGCCCCGGCCGCCCGAGGGCAGCAATCCCAAAACGCCTTGGCCCGATTGGCCCGTCATCATGCGGACCTCCAGCTCACAGGAGGAAGGTTGCCAGCGGCGTTGGAGCGTGTCGACTACGCAGTTCGAAGGCAACAAGGGCCGCGTGGCGAAGCTGCACGGCTGCGAAGTCGACTGGACCGAGGGCCCCAAGGGTTGGCAGATGCAACCCAGAGAGGGCAGCGATTTTTCGCTCAAGGCCGATCTGGTCCTGTTGGCCATGGGTTTCCTGCACGTGGTCCACCCGGGCCTGGTCGAGCAGTTGGACCTGAAGCTCGACGGGCGCGGCAACGTGGCCATCGAGAATGGAATGACCAGCCAGCAGGGCATATTCGCAGCCGGCGACACGGTCCGCGGCGCGTCGCTGGTGGTCCACGCCATCAACCAAGGCCGCCAAGCCGCCGCCGCGATCAACGCCTGGCTATAAACCGCGATTCATGGCTATAAAGCCGCGACCGGTGGTCGCGCCAGTAAACAATGTGGAGCCTAAAGTGTCAGAATCTGTATTCCAGCGCGTGGAACAACTACTCAAGCAGCATGACGTCGCATTCGGCGTACTGAAGCATGACCCCGTCTACACGAGCGAAGAGGCGGCGGCCATTCGCGGCGTGCCACTCTGCAGCGGCGCCAAGGCTCTGATTTGCAAGGGCGACGATCGCTTCGTGATGTTCGTCCTTCCGGCCGACCGGAAATTGGCCAGCAAGGCCGTCCGCCGCGGTCAAGGGTGGCGGAAACTGCGGTTCGCCAACCGCGAGGAAGTCCTGGAAATGACGGGCCTCGAGCCCGGTTCGATCCCGCCGTTCGGGAGTCTCTTCAATCTGCCCACGCTCTGCGACCAACGCATGGCCGAAAACGAAACGATCAACTTCAATGCCGGCGACCATACTATTTCGGTCAGTATGTGCTACACCGACTACGAAAAGGTCGAGCAACCCGAGTTAGGCGAGTTCGGCCTATAAAGCCGCGACCGTTGGTCGCGCCCGTTAATCACGATCCGGCAATCATCCGCCCGCCGTCGACCGGCAAACAGACGCCGGTGATGTAGTCGTTTTCGATCAAACACATCACGGCCTGGGCCACGTTTTCCGGGCGTCCGGGGCGCTTTAGCAACGTGCCGGCGACCGCCCCTTTGAGCTCCATCTCGGAGAGGTTCTCCGGCAGCATGACCGGGCCGGGGAGGATGCAGTTCACTCGGATCGCCCGATTCCGTTCGGCCAGTTCGACGGCCATGGTGCGGGTGATCGTTTCGACGGCCCCCTTGCTGGCGAAATAGGCGGCGTAGTTGGGATACGGTCGCGCGGCGGCCCAGTCGCCGATCGTGACGATCGCGCCGCCGGTCGGCTGGTCGACCATCATCCGGCCGGCCTGCCCGCAGCAGAGGAACGTGCCCAGGGCGTTGATGTCGAAATGACGCCGGAAGTCCTCGGCGGTTGTTTCTTCCAACGGTTTCGGTTGCCACAGGGCGGCCGCGGTGACCAGCACGTCGAGCCGGCCGAAACGGTCCGCCACCCGATCGAACATCCGACGGACTTGCGACTCGTCGGCCACGTCGGCCTGAAATGTCGCGGCGGGAGTCCCCTGCCCTTTCAGCTCTTCGATCGTTTCCTCGGCCGCGTCGGCTGACGTGTTGTAGTGCAAGGCGATCGCGTAACCATGCCGGGCCAACTCGCGGGCCACCACATTGCCGATCCGCCGACGACCGGCGCCGGTGACCAGGGCAACTTTCTGTTGATCGTTTGGTTTCATCGGATAGTTCGTCTCCAATTCGTTTAGCCGCCGACGGTACGTCGGTGTGGGCCGGGGCCTTCAATCTCATCGACGTGCCGTCGACGGCTAAACATTCATCGACGTGCCGTCGAC
>CAYYOX010000443.1:3929-6011 GCA_964473065.1 uncultured Planctomycetaceae bacterium
GGTCATGTCGGAGATACGGTTTGGTGTGGGTCATTTCGCGGTGCGTCCGGTGGGGGCGGGCGGGGGCGAGGGGGTTGCAGGGGCGGAGCACGCTTTCTCGCGGTGGAGGGGCTGTGGGGCCATACTCGGCCGTGGTGATCGGGTGAAGTTCGACGTCCTGCCCGGCTTGGCGAAGCAATTCGGTCGCAAAGTCGTACCAGGTCGTCGCGCCGCGGTTGGTTACGTGATAGATGCCCCAAGGGGCCGGTCCTTCGCCCGTGACACCCAGCAGAAACAACACGGCCCGGGCGACGTGGGGAACGTAGCTGGGCGTGCAATGCTGGTCGTCGACGACCTTCAACTCGTGTCGGTGTTCGGCCATGCGGAGGATCGTGCGTGCGAAGTTCTTCGCCCGATCGTCCGACGGGTCGGCATACAGGCCGCAGGTTCGCACGATCAGGTGTTTTTCATGCTCGGCCGCATTGCGTTCGCCGGCCAACTTGCTGCGCCCGTAGGCCGCCAGCGGCTGCGGCTTGTCGTCTTCGCGGTAAGGCCCCTCGCGATCCGTGTCGCCTCCGAAGACGTAATCGGTGCTGATCTGGACCAGCGGGCAATCCAGCTCCTTACAAGCGGCCACCAGATTGCGGACTGCCAGGGCGTTGACCGTGTGGCACATCTTCGGCTGGGCGTCGGCCTGATCGACGTTGGTGAAAGCGGCACAGTTGACCACCGCGTCGGGCCCTAATTCCACGATCGTTTGGCGGACCAGCGACCCACGACTCAGATCGAGGGCCTCGAAATCCAACGCTATGGCATCAGGGCCCAATTGGCGGCAAATCTCTCGGCCCAGTTGGCCCAGGGCGCCCGTGACGACGGTTTTCATAAGCTGACTGCAAGGGGTTCGGCAAATCAAACACATTCCAACTTCGACACACCAAGCCTAGCGGATTGCGATCACTGGAACCACCCCAGGAGATCTGCACCGTGGAAAAAGGGGACAGGCACCGAGCCGGCAAGATTTCCGTCTGGTTAGCATCTATCCATGCTCGGAGCCAGTCCCCATTTTCCACTCCGCCGTTGACAATCGGGCGTTTACCACGTCTAATCAGCCTTTTACCAGCCGGGGCTGGTCGCTTCAGCGACCATGCAGCCCACACCAAAAAAGGGAACTCGGATGAAAGTTCTAGTCGCCGGAGGGGCCGGCTATATCGGGTCACATGCCGTGAAGCAACTGCTCGACGCGGGACACAGGGCTGTGGTCGTCGACAACCTATTTCGCGGGCATCGCGAGGCGGTCGATCCCCGGGCGACGTTTTACCAACTCGATCTGGCCGAGACCGACGCGTTGGCCGACGTGCTGCGGGAACACCGGATCGACTGCGTGATGCACTTTGCGGCCTTGGCCTATGTGGGCGAGTCGGTCACCGAGCCGCTGATCTATTACGACAACAACACGGCCGGCACGATCAGCATGCTCAAGGCCATGCAGGCGGCCGGCGTGCCGCGGATCGTGTTCAGCTCGACCTGTGCCACCTACGGCGAGCCGGAGTCGACGCCGATCGTCGAAACCATGCCGCAAGAGCCGATCAACCCCTACGGCTGGTCGAAGTGGTGTGTCGAGCGCATACTTCGCGACTATGGGGCGGCCGAGCGAGATTTCTCCTTCGTGGCCCTGCGTTATTTCAACGTGGCCGGCTTGGCGGCCGACGGTTCGCTGGGCGAGGACCACGACCCGGAAACGCATCTGATTCCCGCGCTGTTGCAAACGGCCTTGGGCCAACGCGAGAAGATCACCGTCTTCGGGACCGACTATCCCACCCCCGACGGCACTTGCAATCGAGATTACATCCATGGCGCCGACCTCTGCCATTCCCACCTTCGGGCCATGGAGGCGCTCGAGCCGGGCGACGGGCGGTTCTACAACCTGGGTATCGGCAAGGGCTATTCGGTCACGGAGGTTCTAGAGGCCGCCCGCAAGGTGACCGGCCGCGAGATCCCGGCCGAATATGGCGACCGCCGCCCGGGCGACCCGGCCGTGTTGTATGCCAACGCCCAGAAGATTCGTCAGGAGCTCGGTTGGTCGGCCAAGTATACCGAGATCGA
>CAYYOX010000444.1:0-6009 GCA_964473065.1 uncultured Planctomycetaceae bacterium
CAGCCGGACGGGTACGTCGACAGCATCGATACGGCAGGCACCAACGGCGGCATCGCGGTGAACCCCAGCGATAATGTTGATCCGATGATGCTGATGCAGTTGGCCGTCGATCCGAACGACGACGCGATCATTCGGGTTCCCTTGAGCATGGGCGATCGGGCCCAGTCGTACAACTTCAGCGAGGTGGTGATCGAGGAGACGCCCATTACGATTCCCATCCCGGAACCCGATCCGGAGCCCATCCCCCGGCAGCCCAACGCGGTTCCGGGCTCGATCGAACGACCGCCCGTGTTGTACTTCCCCTTGCCGCCGGAAGTGGTTCCGAAGGCGATGTTCGGCGGTGCGGGCGGGTTCGGCGCCTATACCTGGCACCTGAGCGTCATCAACGCCGGGCGACCGCGTCGCGACAGGCCCACGATCCAGCCGATCGGCTACCGACCCAGTTCCTACTTCGATCCGGCCAGTTGGACCGGCGGCGACCTGGGTCAATCGGTGTGGATTATCGCCGACACCGACGGCACGGCCAGCAGGAAAGTCGAATTCGGACTGCCCGAGGGGATTCCCGTGACCGGCGATTTCAATGGCGACGGAATCGACGAGATCGGCGTCTATGTGGCCGGCAACTGGTTCCTCGATCTCAACGGCAACGGCGTTTGGGATGCGGAAGACCTTTGGGCCAAACTGGGCGCCGGCTCGGATCGGCCGGTCACCGGCGATTGGGACGGCGACGGGAAGACGGACATCGGCGTGTTTGGCCCGGCCTGGCTAGGTGACTCGCGGGCCATTGTGGCCGAGCCGGGACTACCCGACGCCGCCAATCAACCGACCGAACGTGCGAAGAACCTTCCGCCCGACGCGGAAGAAGCGGCCCTGCGACCCCGGACCATGAAGTCCGGTTCCAACAACCGGATGCGCAGCGACCTGATCGACCACGTGTTTCGATACGGCAAAAAGAGCGACCGGCCTATCTCGGGTGATTTCAACGGCGATGGAATTGCCACGATCGGCGTGTTCCGCGACGGGACGTGGCTGCTGGACATGGACGGTAACGGACGCTGGAGCAAGGGCGACGTCTCGGCCGAATTCGGGCAGGAAGGCGACATCCCGGTCGTCGGCGATTTCAACGGCGACGGGATCGACGATCCGGGCGTCTATCGGGCCGGCACATGGTATCTCGACACCAACGGCGACCGCGCGCTGGACGCCCGCGACAAGGTGCTCGAACTGGGCGGACCCGACGACCAGCCCATCGTAGGCGACTTCAACGGCGACGGCATCGACGAGATCGCCATCTACCAAGACCAAGGCCCGCCGACCCAACAACAAGCGGCCCAGTAGCGATCTCTCGGGCGCCATGGAACGAACGTGTGCCGTTGGATCTTACAACTTCGCGCACACGGATCGGATAAACTCCGGTGTGGTGCCGCAGCAGCCGCCGATGAATGTGGCGCCGGCTTCGATTAACTGGGGTACGTACTCGGCGAACTGCTCGGGCGTTTGGGCGAAGACCGTTTGGCCGTCGACCAGCTCGGGCAGCCCGGCGTTGGCCTTGGCCCAGATGGGACGATCGGTGGCACTGTGTAAGCGCTGAGTGATCTTGATGAACCCGGCGATGCCTTGGCCGCAGTTGGACCCGATCACATCGGCGCCGGCTTCGGTCATTTGCTCGGCGGCCTGCTCGGGGGTGGTGCCCATCATGGTGCGATCTTCGTCGGGACCGGAGTCGAAGACCAGACAGGCTACGACCGGCAAGCCGGTCTCTTTGGCGGCCGCGACGGCCAGCTTGGCTTCGGCCGGATCGGACATGGTCTCGACGACAATCGCGTCGGCCCCGCCCTCGGCCATGGCTCGGGCTTGAACGGCGAACGCTTCCTGCAACTCGTCCTCGGTGACTTCGCCCATCATCAGCATCACGCCGCTGGGTCCCATTGAGGCGAACACGCGAGCCCGATCGCCGGCCGCGCGTCGTGAAATCTCGACGCCTGCCCGATTGACCTCGGCCACTTGGTCGTCCAGGCTGTGCCGGCTGAGCACGAAGCGGTTGGCCCCGAAGGTGTTGGTCAGGATGATTTGGCTGCCGGCGTCGACGTAGGCCCGGGCGACATGCTCGACCTTGTCCTGCTGGGTGAGGTTCCAGCCGTCGGGGCAGGCCCCGACTTCCAGCCCCAGCCCTTGCAACTGGGTCCCCCAGGCGCCGTCGGTGACTATCGGGCCGGCCGAAATCAGCTTCTCGATCGTTTCGTGCATGATGGTTCCTCTGCTCGGTTAGTTGACGATGGGACATTGTACCGTTGCAAGGGGAAAAGGAAAAGCCGGGAAATGTTGCGTACCGCGGCCAAACTGATATACTGGACTAGATTAAGTTTTCACCATTTTCTCCCGCCAAACAGAAAGGCCCCTGCCATGACCGTCCGACAATCGTTTCTCTTGGCCCTGACGTTCGTATTGCTCTTCGGTTTTCAGGCCCCATCGTTCGGCGAAGAGCCCCTGCGGCTGATCTTCATCACGACTTGCCGGGGCGAGACATTTTTTGAACCGGTCAAGAAGGGCATGAATGACGCGGCCAAGATGCTCGGCGTCGAGTGCTCGTTTACCGGCACCGAAGCGGTGGAAATCGAGGCCCAGGCCGCAATGGTTCGCCAGGCGGTGGCCGACGGATACGACGGGATCGCGCTGAATATTATCGACCCGAAGGCGTTCGATGAAGTTGTGAAAGAGGCCATCGACCAGGGCGTGCCCGTGGTGGCCTTCAACTGCGACGACCAGTCGACGCCCAACGCCCGACTCGCTGGCGTGCAGCAAGACTTCTATCAGGCCGGTCGTACCGTGGGCAGCCGAGCCGCCAAGTTCATTGCTCCAGGGAGCACGGTCGTGGCTACGCTGCACGACGAGGGCATCTCGGCGCTGGACGATCGGCTGCGCGGCATTCAGGACGCCTTGAAGGAAAAGAACCTGAAATGGAAAGTCGTGGTCACCGGCAACGAGCCGGAAAAGGCCGTCGAACTTCTAGCCCATGCGCTCAAGGCCGATCCCAAGATCACAACCATCCTGGGCACCGGGCTGACCGATACCGAAGCGGCCGGCGTGGTTGCCGAGAAGCACGTCGGCGACCGAGACATCGTGGTCGCCGGATTCGACCTCTCGCCGGGGATCCTTGAACTGGTCGACCGGGGCACGATCAAATTCACGATCGACCAGCAGCCCTACACGCAAGGTTTCTACCCGGTCGTGCAGTTGACGCTCTATTGCCGCTACGGCATCAAGCCCTCGAACGTCGACGCCGGCGCCGGCGTGGTGACGAAGAAGGATGCCAAGCGAGTGATGAAGTTGACCGGTGAGAAGTATCGCTGAGACATGAATCCGTGATCGTTCTTCTAAGCCCAGGGGTTGCAACCCCTGGGCTTGAACCCTCCATGCACTTTACGAAAGAACACACCACCATGAAAACCCTCTTCGCAACTATGCTTGCAGCTCTTATCCTCTTGCTCGGGTCCGATTCCCCGGCCCAAACGCCTGACATTGCCGAGATCAAGCCGGAGATCCGCACCGGTTTTGCCCATGCCGGCTGGAAGTATGACCGTTACTCCGACATGCCCTCGCTGGACGCCAATAGCAGCATGATCTTGGCCAATCTGAAAGGGCCGGGCATCATCCGCCATCTGCATTTTACGCGGCACCAACTCGAGCAACTGACCTCGCGGGGCGTGGTGCTGGAGATCTACTTCGACGGCGCGAAGACGCCGGCCGTGATGTGTCCGCTGGCCGACTTCTTCGGCGACGGTTGCAATGGCGACAGTATGTACTTCTCCTCGAAGTTCATCGAATGTGCCCCGTGGAGTTACAATTGCTACTTCCCCATGCCGTTCAAGAAGTCGGCCCGGGTCGTGGTGCGCAACGATACGGACTTGAACCTTGCGGACTATAGCTTCGTGGAATGGGAGAACCTGCCCGAGTGGAACGACCGGCTGGGCTACTTCCACGCCACCTATGAGCGAAAAAGCTTCCAGTTGACCAAAGACAGCGACGAGATGTTCTTCGAGATCGAAGGCGCCGGGCATATCCTGGGGCGACAGTTCAGCGTGATTACCGACGAGCCCTATTTTCGGGCCTACAACTTGGTCATGGAAGGGAACAACGAAATCGACATCGACGGGCGGCCGCGAGAGATCGATTACCTGGGCACGGAGGATTCGTTCACGTTCAGTTGGGGATTCCAAGATACGTTTGTCGCCGATCGGGTCGGTATGACGCTGGTCGAGCCGAATGACCTCAACCGGCTGTCGATCTATCGCTTTCACGACCATGCGCCGATCCGCTTCAATAAGTCGCTTCGGTGGCACATCAACTGGCAGAACGAGCACGGCTTCACCCGCAACCCGGCCTGGCACAAGGCCGTGGCCGAAGACGGCTGCTGGGTCGATTATGCCACGGTCCATTATTGGTATCAGACCGTACCCGCCGGGTTCGAGCATAAACCACTTCTACCGCTGGCGGACCGAATGAAAACGATGCTGCACCCGGTCTCCGATCCGCCCGGAATGCGCGCGGCCCTGCGGCGGATCCCTACCGATCCCCAGCTTCAGAACAAGTTCGACAGCGAAGACGATATGCAACGCGTGATCATCCAGAACACTTTCGCCGAAACGCATCCCCTCTGGATCGACCAGCCAAAACCCGAAGGCGGCCACTCGGGCAATCCCAACCCGGGAAGACAGGGCATCCTGGCCGTTCATGCCAAGGGTCCCGGTCAACCATGCACGATCCTGCGAAAAGTCACCTTGCCGGCCGACAAGAATAGCACCCTGCGATTGGTCGTCTCCGGCGATCCGTACGAAGCGCCCGGCCAAAGCGATTTCGTGTTGCAAGCAGGCATCTTCGACGGCCGACAAATCAAGTGGTTCGCCGAAAAGGTGATCGACGCCGGCACACCGCCCTCGGCCGACAACTGGCAAACGCTCGAATACCCGCTGAATGATTACGTCGGCAAGACCATCGGCATCGTTCTGAAAGTCTCCTACGGCGGCAAGGTCCCGGGCCTCAACGAAGAAGCCTTCTTCGACGAGATCAGCATCGTCGAACAGCCGTAGACTGTCGGTCAGGGCTCGCCCTGACGAACTTTCTGGCGCGATAATAACTTGTAACGGAATTACTTCCGGAATTCGTTAAGCCGCCGCCGGCACGCCGGTGAGGGCCGGATCGCCAATTTCATCGCCGTGCCGGCGACGGCTTAACGTCTCACCGGCGGATAAATGGCGGAACTTTCGATCTTCCTGCCAGCCGCGTCGTCACCATTTCCCGACAGTTTTGCCCGCTCGACCTCCAGTTCGGCGAGGCGGAGTTTCGCTTTCAACTGATCCAATTCCATCTGGGAGAAAGTGCCGGGAGTTCGCTTGTTCATCTCAACCGCCTTGCGGTATTCCAGCTTAGCAAGTTCCACAACGGCCATGGCATGGCGAAGATCGATCTTCCTGCGAGCCGCGTCGTCATCACTTCTCGACAGTTTTGCCCGTTCGACGTCCAGTTCGGCGAGGCGGTGTCTCGCTTTCAACTTATTCAGATACACCTGGGGGAAAGTGCCAGCGACCCGCTTGTTCATCTCAACCGCGTTGCGGTATTCCGCCTCAGCGATACCCGCAAGGGCCACGGCAAGGCGAAGACCGATGCTGTATTCCAGCTCAGCAAACTCCGCAACGGCCATGGCACGCCGATGATCGATCTCCCTGCGAGCCGCGTCGTCATCGCTTCCCGACAGTCTTGCCCGCTCGACGTCCAGTTCGGCGAGGCGCCACGCGGTCTCCAGCCGTTTCAGTTCGACCAGAGGCACCGTGCCGGGGCGCTTCTTTTCCGCCTCCATAAGGGTGATGTACTGCGCGATGCCGTATTCCAACTCAGCAAACTCCGCAACGGCCATGGCACGGCGAAGATCGATTTTCCTGCAAGCCGCCTCGTCATCACTTCCCGACAGTCTTGCCCGCTCGACGTCCAGTTCGGCGAGGCGCCACGCGGTCT
>CAYYOX010000445.1:0-5989 GCA_964473065.1 uncultured Planctomycetaceae bacterium
AAGAGACCCTCTCGAACCAACTCCGCCTCTTCCACGAACGGGCCCTGCCCGACCTATCCAACAGCATCAAGTGCGGCAACTCGCTGATCGGCCCCGATTTCTACGACGATAGGCAGATGAGCCTGCTGGATGAGGAGGAACAGTACCGGATCAACGTCTTTGACTGGAAAGCAGAGTTTCCCGACGTTTTTAAGGGCAAGAATCCTGGCTTCGACGCTGTGGTTGGAAATCCGCCGTATGTGCGTATTCAAACTATGAAGGAAACGCAGGCGGAAGCGGTGGACTACTTCTCCGGGAACTACTGTGCTGCCCTCAAGGGCAACTACGATATCTACGTGCTTTTCATCGAGAAAGGCGTCTCCGTGCTCAACGATGCGGGGCGATTGGGCTTCATTTGTCCCCACAAGTTCTTCAACGCGAAGTACGGAACAGAATTGCGCAGGCACTTGGCTGATGGAAGGCATCTTGCAGAAATCGTACACTTTGGGGCTCAACAGGTCTTCCTAAATGCAACAACTTACACATGCCTCCTCTTTCTGTCGAAACGCCCCTGCACGCAGGTTCAAGTGTTCAAAGTGCGCGACCTTCAGCAGTGGCAAGTGAGCAAGACTGCTGCGGAGTCGGGTTGCGTTGAAGCAAGTTCGCTGACCGCCGCCGAATGGACGTTCACAGTCGGTCCTGGCGGCGCTCTGAAGGAGAAGCTGGAGACGACTGCGCAACGCCTCGGGGATATAGCTCATCGAATTTTCCAGGGATTCAAGACAGGTGCCGATAGCGTATTCATCCTGACGGCCCTTGGTGAGGGTCGTTTCCACTCAAAGTCCCTCGCCCAGCCGGTCGAACTAGAAGACTGCTACTTGCGCCGACTATGCAAATCTGGACAATTCAAGAGGTATGATTTAAGCCAACCCACGCGCGTCATTGTCTTTCCGTATGACGATGGAAAACTCATAGATTGGAACACGATTGCTCGGCAAGCTCCAAGAACGGCACAGTACCTCCAGGCATGTAAACCGGTCCTGGACGCGCGAGAGCGAGGAAGATGGGCAGGGCCCACTTGGTACTGCTACAGCAGACAGCAAGCCCTTGATGTTATGTCTGACGCGAAAATCCTGACCGCCGACCTAAACCCCCATGCGAACTACTGTCTAGACTCGGACGGAACCGTTTGCTTTCCCGGCGGTGCCGCCGGTGGTTATGGCATCCTTGTGCCCAAGGAAATTCGGTCTTACGTACTCGGCCTACTCAACTCGCGACTCTTGGATTGGTATCTTCAGCAAGTGTCGTCAACGTTTCGAGGTGGTTGGTATAGCTACGAATCGCGTTACATATCAAAAATACCGTTTCACGCCATAGACTTCGGTGATGCTGACGACACATCCCGCCACGACCGGATGGTGGAATTGGTGGAGGGGATGCTTTCGTTGCACAAGCAATTGGCCTCAGCCGGCACGTCCCACGCGAAGACCGTCCTCCAACGTCAGATCGTCGCGACGGACCGACAGATTGACCGGCTGGTCTACGAGTTGTATGATCTGACCGACGAGGAGATCGCGATTGTGGAAGAAGCAACGCTATGATAGTAGTGCAAAGAACAAGGTCAACACTCGGACTCTAATCGGGAGGATTAGATTAAATGAGCAACCTGACACTAGAACAATGGGGGATCGTCTACAGTATTGTCTTCTCAACTTTTGGTGTTGGGTGGCATTTCTTCCGCTTGTGGTGCAATCGGCCCCGCCTCACCATCCGCGTTGTGCGAGTGAATGAGGATTCAACTACGCGTTACGACGACGGTTATTTCCAACGGTGGCATCTCGCCATTGTCGTCCACAATGTCAGTCCTGGCCCGGTCACCGTGGAAAGTTGGGGCATCGACGCCACGAAGGGTAAAGGGCTACTTGTGTTGGAGCAGACGGGGCTCCCGGCAGAGTTGTCTGGTTACGGCAAGGTCGAGATCGACGTTTTGAAACCGGAGATCTTTGAACGCGAACCTCGCGTCATCTATGTTGAGGATGGTCGCGGTAAACGGTGGAAAGCCAAGAGGAAGGATGTGAGAGAAGCAATATCCGCTGCGCACTACGCGATTGAGAAGAACAAGACTCGATCCAAGGACGAACGGGAACCGGGGGGCAACTCTGACACTTGACATTCGGGGGCCTGCGTATGCTTCTGCCTACGCATCCTCCCACGACGAGTCCACATTCATCACCAGTTCCTCGACCTCTTCCTTGATCGCTTCGGAGAATGCCAAAACAGCCGTGACCTCGATGTATACATCGTTGCCGGTGTCCTTTTCCTGGATTTCGAGTTTCCAACCTCTACGAACCAACTCTTGCAAGGGGACAGAGTTCAACTCCTCCTTGTCCACCTTAATAACGAGCTTCTTCATGACTGTTTTCTCCGTAAGCGAAATAGGATAGTAATGGTCGTTTGCATAATCGATTATGACAAAAAAGGCGGTGTGCGACAAGGGGCCCCGCTTTTCTGGGCTTCGGATTGGGGGGGCAGCTCTTGACACTTCGAAGGCCAATTCCGGGGACACGGCCAATTCCGGGGACACGAACCGATATTGGCATATTAGGCAAGTTTCGTTAGATTCCTAGAAAACCGGAAAACCGGGGATAGTCACCTATTCTCTCTTAATTGATGATGTACTATCCGAGTGATCTTGGCGGACTCTTTCTGAAGGCGGGGGTGAGCGGGGTGTGCATCGATATTGAAGAGTCGGGCATGAAGGGCAGGGAGCAAGGAGGCGGTGCATGGGCCGGGCTTGGATACGACATCGGATTGGGGCGCCTGTATATCACGCTCAACTTGGACTGGACCTAAAGAATGGCATTTGGAGTCAATCGCGACGAGAACGGCGAATCGGACAAGACAGGGAAGAAGGTTGTCAAAGCGATTACCGCGGAGACCTTCGTTGCCCTGGCTGTCGTCGGGGGACTGTTCGTCGTCTTCGGCTGGAAGATGGGACTCGCCTTCACGCTCAAGACGGTGATGGCGACCGCTCACGACCTGATCCTCAACACGGTCTTCTTCCTGATGGGAGTGATCATTCTTGCGGGTGCTTTCACCGCGGTCATTGCCGAGTTCGGCATTGTTAGCGTCGCCAACCGCATTCTGTCTCCGCTGATGAAGCCGCTCTTTGGACTCCCGGGCGCCACGTCGGTTGGTGTTGTTGCCACTTATCTGTCCGACAACCCCGCGATCATGCCCTTGAGTGCCGACAAAGGATTCCTGAAGTACTTCAAGAGATGGCAGGTCACCACGCTGGTGAATTTGGGCACTGTCTTCGGCATGGGGCTGATCGTGACGACATTCATGCTGGCGCTGTCGTCCGAGTCGGCGCCGCTGGGCAAAGCGGTTTTTTTGGGCAACATCGGCGCTATCCTCGGCGGCATAGTCAGCGTGCGCGTGATAGGGTACTGGGGAAGGAAGAAATTCGGATGAGACGGACTGGTGGGCGCCGAGGACGAGGCAGGCGTGGGCATCTTGAGTGATCGCGAGACCCGTGAAGGCAATGTCGCGCAGCGGATCCTGCAGGCCATGCTCGACGGCGGAGTACACGGCGTGAAGACGGGATTCGACATCATGCCCGGAGTCGTCATTATTACGACCTTGGTTATGATGCTCGCATACGGCTCGAACGATGGTGTGTACACGGGTGCCGCGTATGAAGGAATTGGCTTCTTCCCTTGGGTCGGGGCGAAGTTGTCCTTCATCATCGAACCGCTGTTTGGATTCTCCCACCCGGAGGCCATCGCTTTCCCTGTGACTTCGCTGGGATCGGTGGGCGCCGCAATCGCCATGGTGCCGCAGTTCCTCGAAAGCGGCATCATCGACGCCAAGGCGGTGTGTGTATTCACGGCCATCGGAATCTGCAATGCCGGGTTTCTCAGCACGCACGTGGGAATGATGGACGGCATAAAAGAACGAGGCCTGACCAACATAGCAATCGCCACCCACTTCGCCGGCGGCCTCTGCGCCGGTATGATAGGGCACGCGTTGTTTTTGCTGTTCGGGTGAGTCGAAACGATCGACGCAGCCGGGGCATAATAGGGGAGGATGGATTAATGGATTTTACTGGAAAAACAGCTTTGATTACCGGCGCGGCCTCCGGAATGGGGGCGGCCACAGCCCGCGAGTTTCGTGCTGCCGGTGGTCAGGTGGTTATTGTTGATCGCAACAAAGACCTGGCGGAACAGGTAGCTGACGAGATCAAGGCCGGGCCGCCCATTATTGGTGATGTGAGCGACTCAGCCTTTTGCAATCAGGCGGTTCAGTCCACACTTGACCGGCATGGCCGGCTGGATATCCTGGTTAATGCGGCCGGAATTTTAGTCCGAGCAGATGCACTTAACACCACGGATCAGCAGTGGCAGCGGGTAATGAATGTTAACGTAAATGGCCTGTTTTTTATGAGCAGGGCAGCCGTTGACACTATGAAAAAACAGGGCGGCGGCGCCATTATCAATTTTGGTTCTATCTGGGGTGAGGTTGGCGCTGCGAATGTAACTGCTTATTGTGCCTCCAAGGGGGCCGTCCACCAGATTACCCGAGCCATGGCACTGGATCATGTTAATGACGGCATCCGCATCAATGCTGTTTGTCCGGGTGAGGTCAATACGCCGATGTTAGCCTCGCAGCGCTCTGAACCGGTAACACCCGAACTGATGAAGCAATTAGCCAGTACCGTGCCCATGGGCCGGCTGGCGGAACCGGTAGAGATTGCCCGGGTGGTGCTCTTTCTGGCATCGGATTCGGCCAGCTATATGACCGGGGCCATGGTAAACGTAGACGCTGGTTTCACAGCAAGGTAGGTGACTAATGGAATATCGTAATTTGGGTAGAACCGGAGTCAAGGTGGCTCCACTGTGTCTGGGTTCAGACAATTTCGCCAACCCTACACCTGAAGCCGAGTCAAGAGAAATTATCGATCGCGCACTGGATGCGGGCATCAACCTGATTGATACGAGCGACAGCTATGTTGAAGGTGAAAGTGAACGGATTATCGGGCGGGCACTGGCAGCGGGTGGCCGCCGTGACCAGGTGATTCTTGCCACAAAGGCCCATTATCCCACAGGCCCCGGTCCCAATGACCGCGGTAACTCCCGCCTGCACCTGATGAAAGCCTGTGAAGACTCATTGCGCCGGCTGCAAACCGATCACATTGATCTGTACCAGTTACACCGCCCTTCAATGGATATACCGGTTGACGAAACCCTGGGGGCCTTAACCGATCTGGTAAGGCAGGGAAAGATTCGCTACATCGGCAGTTCCACCTGTCCCGCCTGGAAGTTGATGGAAGCCCTTTTGGTCAGCGAATTGAAGGGATATGTACGCTTTGCCTCAGAGCAGCCCCCTTACAATTTACTCGACCGAAGGATAGAGAATGAAATGGTTCCACTTTGCCAGGAACATGGGGTAGGAATTCTTCCCTGGTCACCGCTGGCAATGGGGATGTTAGCCGGCCGTTATGCGGATGCCCAAAACTATCCATCCGGTTCACGGGCAAGTCTGCGGGGTGGTATTTATGCTGAGCGAATTACGGCTCGCGGTATAGAAGTGGGCGGTAAGTTTGTCGAGCTGGCAAAACAGCGCAATCTGTCACCGGCCCAGTTGGCCCTTTTATGGGTTAAAGATCAGCCGGGCATTACGGCGCCACTTATCGGCCCGCGTACCATGGAGCACCTGGAACACTTTCTTCCCGTAATGGAGATGGAGCTCGACAGCGCAACCCGGCTAGCCTGTGATGAATTGGTTCCACCAGGCAGTGCGGTAGCCGACTTCCATAACTCTGCCCCCTGGATGAAGATGCAGATTGAGTAGCCGCGGGAGAAACAAAGGAGAAACAAAGGGGTCAGAACGATTTTCGAGAATAATAGTTCTGACCCCTTTAACGTTCGCTAGCCACTAATCACTAATCAAGCTTTGACCCCAAAGTCGCCCCAAAGTCGCCTTGACCCCAAAGTCGCCGAAATCCCTC
>CAYYOX010000446.1:0-5975 GCA_964473065.1 uncultured Planctomycetaceae bacterium
CGCCTTGTGCCAATCGAGAAACAAGCCCAGGAACTTACCCTCGATGACCGAAGGCGCCAGCGTCCCGACCGCGGCACACGCGCCCAACGGGATCGCATAGCCGAGCGAGAGCCCCAAGTATCGCACACTCAGACCGAAGGTCAGGGCGCCGACGCCCCAGAGAACTCCCAGGCCGGCCGTCATGGCCAGGACCTCCGGCGGGCTGTTTGCATAAACGGTCGCCAGATCGGGGATAGTCAGCATCGCGGCCGTCAGCGGCGCGACGATCCAGGCGATCACACCCTGGGCCAGATAGTAGCTTTCCCAACCCCAGTTCTTGACTTTCTGCAACGGAACATAGAAGCTGGCCGCCGACGCGGCCGCCACCGTGATGATCAGGATTCCAAAAAAAGCGTGCATCGATTGTTCCTGTGTTCAGTCCGTGTGGTCTGCGTGTAATGCTGCCGGCACAACCCCAATGAGTCTATTCATACCGATACTTCACCACCCACGGATCCTTGGTCTCCTCTTGCCACGTCTTGAGCTTCTGCTGCAACTGGGCCAGGATTTTGGCGTGGGCCGAGTCGGCGGCTAGATTGTTCGACTCCCAGGGGTCGGACTTCAGATCATAGAGTTCGTGACGCGGGCGGTGCAAGTAGGCCTCGACCGTGCGCGGGCCGTACATCTTGTCGCCGCGCCGCAGTACGCCTTGCCAGGTGGACGCCGCGTGCAGGTCGGATGCGAAGGGGTAGGGAAGCTGATGAGCCAGATTGAGAATATATTTGTAGCGTTCGGTGCGGATCACGCGCATCGGGTAGTACATCGTGATCTCGTGGAAGGTGTGGGAAGCGTAGATCTCATCCCAACCGTCGGAACCCTTGCCTCGCAACACGGGCAGGAACGATCGGCCGTGGAACTTCACCCCGCGCGGCTTGACGCCCGCAAAGTCGAGGATCGTGGGCGTCAGGTCGGCCCAAGTGACCATGGCGTCGGTTGCCGTGCCATGCTTTGCGACCGTCGGGTCGCGGACCACACAGGGTAGCCTCATGCCCGGCTCGTAGAGTGTTGTCTTCGCGCCAGGGAATGCGATGCCGTTGTCCGAGATGAAGATCACCAGCGTGTTGTCCCATTGGCCGGACTGTTTGAGGATCTCGATCAGCCGCACAAGTCCCAGGTCGGCCCGTTGCACGGATCCGTAGTATTGGGCCAATTCCTTGCGGCACTCGGGCGTGTCGGGCAGATAGGGCGGCACGAGCACGTCTTCGGCGCGGAATTCGTCCGATCCTTCGCGACGGAAGGGCCGATGCGGCTCGACCGTGCAGAAGTAGAGGAAGAACGGTTGGTCCGGGTCGGCCGTGATGAACTCGCGGCAGTTTCGAGCCATCTGCTCCGGCGAGCCGCCCGGGAGAAACTGCTGAAAGTGGTACGTTTCCTTCGGGGCGACGTGATACTTGACCGCCGACGCGGTTCGATAGCCGGCCTCGCCCAGCATGACGGGCCGCGTCTTGAGCTCCGGGAAGCTGCGGAAGTGGCGGAAGCTATGCACGGCCCCATAGTGGCCCGGGGCCTGGTTGTGCAGTCGGGGTCGGAGCACCCAACGGCTGGCACTGCAACGCCCGCTCGTGCAAAAGGCCCGATCGAACCGCATCCCCTCGCCGGCCAAGGCGTCGAGCCCGGGCGTCTTGACGACCGGATGGCCGTAGCACCCGGCGTCCTCGGTACCTAGGTCGTCGACCACATAGAGGACGACGTTTTTGGGACCCTCGGCGTGCAGCGGTTGGCCGATCAGGACGATCAAGCACGTCAGCAAGCAGTTTCTCATCGGCGATCTCCGATCTTCCTGGACGATTTTCCTGGACAAGGACAGCTAAACGATGCGCAACATACTTTACCGCAATGGGTTGCGCCAAGCGGGGTCACATAACGGCAGTTATTTTGTCAGGGCGAGCCCTGACCTACGGGAATTCCCTAATGAAATCACCTAACTCTCGTGGTGGGAAGATGTTGCGCCATTTTGTACGTGCCAGAAAGCAGGTCAAAACAGATGGGGGACTGGGAACCGAGGCTCGCAACCGCTATAATTGTTTCCCACCATAAGAAGGGTAACTATTATTATGTATTTTCATCCCCATCGCCTGTAGCCGGGGGATTGTTTGTCGTATGTGTTTATTGGTGTTAGCGAGGTAAAGAATCGTGATGAGTTCAGATCTTGACTTGAGTCCCCATGGGATCAACGTGTCGCGCGTGTTGCGCAATCCGTCGCCGGCCCGGCTGTATGAAGATGGCATTATCCGCGAGCGGGCGGCCATCACTTCGACTGGCGCCCTGTCGACCAGTTCCGGAGAAAAGACCGGCCGAAGCCCCAAGGACAAACGGGTTGTCGAGAATCCCGAAAGCAAGGACGACATCTGGTGGGGTGACATCAACATGAAGATCGACGACGAGACCTTCATGCTCAACCGCACCCGGGCAATCGACTATCTGAACACACGGAAAGTCATCTACGTGATCGACGGGTTCGCCGGCTGGGACCCGAAGTACCGGATCAAGATTCGGGTGATCTGTGCGCGGGCCTATCATGCTTTGTTTATGCACAATATGCTGATTCGACCCTCGGCCGAGGAACTGTTGAACTTCGGCGATCCTGACTATGTGATCTACAATGCGGGCCAGTTTCCGGCCAATCCGGTCATCTCGCCCGACCTGGGCTCGCCGACCAGCGTGAATATCAACTTCGAGCGAGCCGAGTTTGTCATCCTGGGCACCCAATATGCGGGCGAAATGAAGAAGGGCGTGTTCACGGTGATGAACTACCTGATGCCCCGCGACGGCGTACTCTCGATGCACTGCTCGGCCAACGAGGGACCCAAGGGCGACGTGTCGCTGTTCTTCGGCCTCTCGGGCACGGGCAAGACGACCCTTTCGGCCGATCCGGGGCGGAACTTGATCGGCGACGACGAGCACTGCTGGAGCGACGACGGGATCTTCAACATCGAGGGCGGGTGTTACGCCAAGAGCATCGACCTTTCGGCACAGGCCGAACCGGAGATCTACAAGGCCATCCGATTCGGCACCGTGCTGGAGAATGCCGTCTACGACGACCGCACCCGAGTGATCGACTATGGCGACTCCTCGCTGACCGAGAACACGCGGGCGTCGTACCCGATCGAGTTTATCGACAATGCGAAGATTCCTTGTGTGGGCGGTCATCCGGAAAACATTATCCTGCTGACGTGCGATGCGTTCGGCGTGTTGCCGCCGGTCAGTCGATTGACGCCCGAGCAGGCCATGTATCACTTCATCAGCGGTTACACGGCCAAGGTGGCCGGTACGGAAATGGGAATCGTCGAGCCGGAGGCCACCTTCTCGGCCTGTTTCGGCGCCGCGTTTCTCGTTTGGCATCCGGCCAAGTACGCGCAACTGCTGGCCGAGCGGATGGAGAAGCACGGTTCGAGGGCATGGCTGGTCAACACGGGTTGGACCGGCGGGCCGTACGGCACGGGCGGGCGGATGTCGATCAAGCACACGCGTGCGATTATCGACGCGATCCACTCCGGCGAGTTGGAAGACTGTCCGACCGTAACCGATTCTTTGTTCGGTCTGGAAGTCCCCACGCAATGCACGGGCGTGCCGGAGGCAGCCCTGATTCCTAAGAACACGTGGGACGATAAGAAGGCCTACGACGAGATGGCGAAGAAGCTGGCCGGGCTGTTCCGGAAGAATTTCGAGAAATACAGCGAAGTGGCCGGCAAGGAGGTCGTTGCCGCCGGGCCCAAATAGGCGACATTGCAAACACGCCGGGAAGGCGATTGATGAAGATCGACGTGGATTCCCCTGAGCGAATTGGCCGTTTGGCCGAGGCGCTCGTGCCGATGCGCGAGCGGCTCTTGGCCAATCTGGTCATGATTGCCCAGATCCCCGCGCCCACCGGCGAGGAGGGAGACCGGGTCCGCATCTTTCTCGATCGGCTGGTCGAGAGCGGGCTCAGTGACGCGGCGGCCGACGAAGTAGGCAACGCCGTCGGACGCGTGCATGGGAAGAAGAAGAAGGAAGGCCGCAATATCCTGCTGGTCTCCCACTTGGACACCATCTTCCCCGCCAATCTCGACCATAGCGTGACCGTCGAGGCCGATCGCGTGATCGGGCCGGGCGTGGGGGACAACGCCTTGGGGGCGGCCATCGTCTCCATGCTGCCGGCCGTGCTGAATCATTTGGAAATCGAGCTGGACAGCAACTTGATCCTGCTCGGTTCGACCAACTCGCTAGGGCACGGCAACCACGCGGGCGTCCGCTTCTTCCTCGATCACGTCTCGGAGAACGTCGATTGCGGCATCTGCGTGGAAGGCATGCAGCTTGGGCGAGTCAACTTCTTCTCCATCGGAACGGCCCGCGGCGATATCTCTTGCCATGTGCATCCCGAACCGTCGCGAAGCTACGGGTCGGAGAGCGCTCTGGTCGTGTTGAACCACATCATCAACCGGATCCTGGGAATCTCCACGCCCAACCGACCTTTTACGACGATTCGGATGGGGAAGATGCGGGCCGGAGTGGCCTACGACGTGGAACCCGACCATGGCGAACTGGGCTTGGAAATCGTCAGCCACAGCGACGACATGATCGAGCAGATCCATCACCAGATCCAGGACATCGTCTCCGAGATGTCGGCCCGACACGCGGTCGACGCCCACTTGGACCTATTCTTCAAGACCACGGCCGGGGGCATCCCCTTCTCCCATCCGCTGGTCAAGAGCGTGTTGGAAGTGATGCACTCGCTGGGTATCGAGCCGGACCAGGGCCACAGCCCGTCCGAGCTTTCCGAGTTCATTGCCCGAGACATCCCGGCCGTCACGCTGGGAATATCGCGAGGCGTGCGGAGCCGCAAGCGGAGCCCCGACTACGTGTTGATCGACCCGATCCTCAAGGGCGTGGCCCAGTTGTTGGGCGTCATCCTGGCCATCGACAACGGGACCATCGACGAAGGGGCCATCGACGAAGGGACACCCGATGAAATCTGAGCAATGGCTGGCCGAACGTACGTTCCATCACTCGATGTTCTGGGACATCAAGCAACTGGTGGAATCGAAAGAGCGACAGAACCTCAAAATCTCCCTCTGCCTGCCCACGCTCAATGAAGAGAAGACTATCGGCCAGGAGATCGTGATCCTCAAGGCCGAGTTGGCCGACCGCTATCCGCTGCTGGACGAAATCGCGGTGATCGACTCGGGAAGTTCCGATCGCACCTGCGAAATCGCGGCCAGTTTCGGGGCCGATGTCTACGTGGCGTCTGAGCAGTTGACCGAATGTGGCGAACAACGCGGTAAGGGCGAGAACCTTTGGAAGGCCCTCTATTTGCTCAATGGCGATATCATTGTCTACGTCGACACGGACATCAAGAACATCCACCCGCGGTTCGTCTATGGATTGGTCGGGCCGCTGATTCAAGATCCGGAAGTGCATTACGTCAAGGCGTTTTACGATCGGCCGCTGGCCTTTTCGGGCGGACTGCGACCGACCGGCGGGGGTCGCGTGACCGAGATCTTGATTCGCCCGCTGTTCAGCCTGTTCTATCCCGAGTTGGCCGCCATCCTGCAACCGCTCTCGGGCGAGTACGCCGGTCGGCGTTCGATCCTCGAACAGATTGCCTTTCCGGTCGGCTACGGCGTAGAGACGGCCATGCTGATCGACATTTACGAACGGCTGGGGCTGTACGCCTTCGCCCAAACCGACCTGGACCGGCGGATCCATCGCAATCAGGAAACGATCGCCCTGGGACGGATGGCGTTCGGCGTGCTGCGGACCTTTATGTCGCGGCTGAAACGCGAGCAATTGGCCCAGTTCCAGCACGAGTTACCCAGCATCATGCGGCAATACGAGGTCCACGACGGAAACTATCGCCAATTGGAATACAACATCGAAGAGACCGAACGCCAACCGATGATCTCGGTCGACGCCTATCGCCAGAAATTTCATGCTGGGGAATGACGAAGCACGAATGA
>CAYYOX010000447.1:0-5971 GCA_964473065.1 uncultured Planctomycetaceae bacterium
GTAGTGAATCCGCCTTTTTTGCTCAAAATCGCGCACATCCGTGGAGAGATCGATGCCCGATAACGGAAAAGCCGCCGGCTACCTCGTTTTGGTCGTGAGCCGCGACGGCATCTGCCTGTCCAGCCCGAACCTCGAAGCGCTCGTCGACCACCACCCCTGGGACCTCTGCTGGGAAGAGAAGCCCAAGGCCCGGCTCCGCGAAGCGTTCATTGAGGCCTGCATGTTCCGCCGCCGCCAGGAAGCCGTGCCGGCGCCGCTACGAATCGATGATCGCCAGTTCGACTTCGAAGCCTGGCTCGATCCGACCGGCTCGGAGTTGGTGATCTGCCGGATGGTGCGCATCTTCAGCAATACGCTCAGCCCGCGCGAGAAAGACGTGCTCTCGCTCGTGGCTGGCGGCATGTCCAACGCCGAAATCGCCAAGCTGCTGGGAACTCGCGAGTCGACAATCCGCTCCCACCTGAAGAAAATGCGAGAAAAACTGGGCGTCGCCCGACCCGAAGGCCTGTTGCTGGCCGCCGTAGGGTTAGAAGCGGGAAATCACATTCGGTAGTTGTGACAGCCGTCGTCCGTCATGCCGCTCGGGAACTGAAAAGGTTCACCATCTTTCGTTGGCTGGCGTGGGTCCGTAAGTGACGCCGGGCGTCGCGCCTCGAGCGACCGTCTCGTGGGAGGAACCAGTAAGATCAAGGCAGGCAAACGGCCTGCGCTCTTCGAGATGACGACCGCTTTTTCCGGAAGAGCCGGGAGAAAACAAAAAAAACCCGCCGATTCCTGCCATGGGAACCGACGGGTTACTGGGTGTCTGTACGCTTGATGTCAGGGAAATCCGCGAGCCAGGTCGCTGGCCCCTAACCTTTATCTCAATACATTCCCTCGGCGCCGGGGCCCGCAGCGGCGGCCGGTTCGTCCTTGGGCATCTCGGCCACCAGGGCGTCGGAGGTCAGCAGCAACGTGGCCACGCTGGCCGCGTTTTGCAAAGCCGTTCGCGTGACCTTGGTCGGGTCGATCACGCCGGCCTCGATCAGGTTCTCATAGGTGTCGGTGGCCGCGTTGTAGCCGATGGCGCCCTTCGCCTCGGCGACCTTCTCGCAGACGATGCTGCCGTCTTGCCCGGCGTTGGCCGCGATCTGCGTGACCGGCGCCCGGCAGGCTCGCAACACGATCTTGTAGCCGATCAACTCGTCGTCGGCCAATTCGTTGGGCTTCACGGAATTCGCCGCACGCAGGATCGCCACGCCGCCGCCCGCCACGATGCCTTCCTCGACGGCCGCGCGCGTCGCGTGCAAAGCGTCCTCGACCAGGGCCTTCTTCTCTTTCATCTCGCTCTCGGTGGCCGCACCGACGTTCAGCTTGGCCACGCCGCCGGCCAACTTGGCCAATCGCTCTTCGAGCTTCTCGCGATCGTAGTCGCTGGTGACGTTCTCGATCTCGTGCCGCAACTGCCCGATGCGACCCTTGATCTCGGCGCTCTTGCCCGCGCCCTCGATCAGACTCGTGTTGTCCTTGTCGATCACGATCGTCTGGGCCCGACCGAGCTCGGCAAGGGTCATGTTCTCGAGCTTCGTGCCGAGGCTCTCGAACAGGGCCGTGCCGCCGGTCAGGATCGCGATGTCTTCGAGCATGGCCTTGCGGCGGTCGCCGTAACCCGGCGCCTTGATCGCACAGATCTTCAGCGAACCGCGGAGCCGGTTGATGACCAGCGTGGCCAACGCCTCGCCGTCGACGTCCTCGGCCACGATCAACAGCGGTTTGCCCGTGTTGACCACGGCTTCGAGCACGGGAACCAACTCCTTGATGTTCGAGAGCTTCTTCTCGTAAATCAGGATATAGGCATCCTCCATCACGCATTCCATCTTCTGCGGATCGGTGACGAAGTAAGGCGAGAGGTAACCGCGATCGAACTGCATGCCCTCGACCCATTCGACTTCCGTGGCCAGACTCTTGCCCTCGTCGACCGTAATCACGCCGTCCTTGCCGACGCGATCCATGGCCTCGGCCAACAGTTCGCCGATCTCCAGGTCGTTGTTCGACGCCACGGAACCGACCTGGGCCATCTCTACCTTGCTCTTGACCGCGATGGACGTCTTCTTCAGCTTGGCGGCAATGTCCTCGACGGCCTGCTCGATACCGCGCTTGAGTTGGACCGGATTCACGCCGGCCACGACCGCCCGAAGGCCTTCGTTGAAGATGGCTTCGGCCAGGATCGTCGCGGTGGTGGTTCCGTCGCCCGCCACGTCGCTCGTCTTCGAGGCGACTTCGCGGACCATCCGGGCGCCCATGTTCTCGTAGACGTCTTCCAGGTCGACTTCCTTGGCCACGGTCACACCGTCCTTCGTCACGGTCGGCGAGCCGAAGCTCTTCTGGATAATGACGTTTCGGCCACGGGGACCGAGCGTAATCTTGACGGCTTGGGCCAGCTTGCCCACGCCCCGACGCAGGGCATCGCGGGCTTCCTGGTCAAATGCAATCATCTTGGCCATCTGATGTGTTCTCCTTATATCTGGTTGGGCGAGTCGCCTCGCCGGAAATTGTTTTGTAGTACGTTGGGGGCTATTCGATTACGGCGAGGATGTCGTCCTCACGCATCAGCAACAGTTCCTCGTCGCCCAGTTGGAACTGCTCGCCGGCGTAGGAGCTGAACAGCACCTGATCGCCCTTCTTGACCTGCAACTTGGTCCGCGACCCGTCGTCCAACAAACGCCCGTCGCCGACACTCATGATCTTGCCGCGAGCCGGCTTATCCTGGGCCGCGTCGGGCAGCACAATCCCGCCGGCCGTAACTTCCTCAGCCGCATCCCTTTGGACCACCACGCGGTCACCCAGCGGCTGAATCTTGATGCTTTTCGCGGTCGATTTCTTCTTCTTCGCCATTCTTGAACGCCTCCAGAGCTTCGTGAACTTTACTTATTTTAGCTAAATGACCCATTTTATCGTTGATAGGCCACGACAAGTCGATCTGCCAAACCATGCGCGGAACGGGCGCGATAGGGAGTAGGTAAGCAATCGGCGCGCCAAAGGGGGATCAGAGTCGTAAGTTCAGTTTTGGCCAAGACTTCCGAAGTCTCATCAAGAATCCGTCCCAATCACAACCCGCCAACCTTGGCGAGAATGTCCAGGATCCAGCCCGAAGCCTGCCATTTTGACAGGCTGGCTTACCGTCCACCCCAAGCCGCAACGCGGCGGCAGTCAATAGACCAGGGCTGTTCATCTCTTCGTTCAAGGCTTCAGCAATAGGGCCATTTATGGTCCTTTCCGCCGCAGGCGGTATTAGGCCCGACGTTTACGTCGGGTTGCGCAGGCTCCACCCGCCACGTTCTGGCCGTGCCCGTCTCGCCCCGGCTCCGCCGGGGCGAGACGGGCACGGCAGCGGGACTCGCTAGGTTACCTGACGACCCGTGCTAAAGCACGGGCCTAATACCGCTTCGCGGTCAAGGGCCGTAAACGGCCCTCCGAGTCGTTATCTTCCTTGTCACACCCAGGCCACCTGAACGGTTGCACTGCAGTGACTTGCATGATACAATTACCGCCATCGGATGGGAGTGTTATCGAGCAGCAACGCCCCCCTAACGCCGCTACGCTATCATCAATCTCCTCGGCTCAACCTCGACGGGAAATGGAGATTTTGTGTAGAATCACAAGTTACGCCGATCAACGCCAACTTTTTCGCAAATACACTGTCTATCGACTCCTACCGACTTTGCTGTTGCGCCGGGCAACCACGCGGAGGAAAGACCAAATGAACACACCAGGCCCCCCCAACGATCCGTGGGTCGTTTTCGATTACGAAGTCGATATGTTCCGTAATCTGCGCCAACTACTCGCAACCGGCAATCCGCAGTATCAGGACCTATGTCACTACATCAGGAACGCAGTCGTCGAAAGCGCGGTCCTGCACACCCGCATTCTGATCGGCATTCTCTTGTCCCGTGCTCCCGAGCCTGACGACATCGAACTTTCGCATGTTGCGCCCGGCTTCACGTGCCCTGAAATCGATCAGTTACGGCAAACCTACGGTCGACGGAGTGACCAAGACTCACCGTGTTGGGCTTTCAACAAGATGCTCGCTCATGCAACCACGCAACGTACCGACAGATTTGACTATTCAGCATCGTTAAATCAACTCGCTCCCTTGATTAACGGCATCGTGGACCAGATCAACGCTCACCGCAAGTGATTGTCGATGGCACTCGGCCCCACAGAACTGAGCCGAACCGTCCAGCCCGCGAGCACCGCGCGAAAACGGGGTGAACACAGGGGCGGTTTTCGGTGCTTGGTTTCGTACCGCTTTGGTAATCGTATCGCCCCCGTTGACTCTAACGAAGACATGAGCCATGACTGAACATCCAATGCAACCAGTCGAGGACATTACGGTAGTCCTGTTTCCTTGTCCTGACTGCGAGACTCAGGTAAGCTTCCACGTTATCGGAATGCGGCCTTACGGAGTGGGAATTAAGATTCCTTTCATGAAGAATCCGCTCGCGACAACCCACAAAGCATACTTTCTCGTGTGTGCTGGCTGCGACACTATCAACGCACGCCTGGAACCCAGCGATGTCGAAAAGCTGAGGGCGCAGATCATTCCAAAGAGCATTCATGAACGATATCCGATGGTGGCCTCGTTCTACACTGTCGAAATGCTTAAAGTTATTGAAGAACGATTCAAGGATGATCCTGAATTGATGGAAGAGTGGAAAGGATCAATCAAGGCATATCGCCTAGAGTTGTGATTAAGTGTTACCAAGTTATGTCGGGTGACACAACCGGCTAAAATCGGCGTAACGAATTGTTCCAGCCGACGTGAAAAAGGGGTCGACGTGAAAAAGGGGGCAGAACTATTTGTTAGGCAAAACACAGTTCTGACCTTCTTGTCCCGTTTGGAAGGCCGATGGTAACTTAAACTTCAAAGGCATGAGATGGAAATCAACCGGAACCTTACACGTCGACAATAAAGGGGAAGAAAGCGTTGCACGCGAGCGGGCGGCAGCGGTTATGAATCGATTTCCAACGCGCCCGCCGCGTAAACCTTATCGTTAAGTGGCAAACCTTTGCCGCTTCAAATCCCAATGGAAGCTTTTGGCTACATCATCGTCGGGATCCTCATACTTGCTAGCATAGCGTGGTGGATGTCGGTGCTTGGCTCTCTCGCCGTCGCCACGAAGAAGGACATTGACCAAGGCAATGTTGGTTGGGTCCACGGTGCGATGTGGGCATTCATCGGTACTTGCTTGCTGATCGGACTGATTCGGGGATGTCAATAACATGAGCGATTGCTACCTCATTTACAAGAACGATGATTCTGGACAATTCCTGATGTCCCGCACCACTGAGGGTAAGATCGCGGTCATGCTGTTCAAGTCTCACGATTCCGCCCAGCGATTCATTGATGCGAAAGGGATGACCGACGAATTGGTCGTCGCACAAAAACACCAAGAAGAGACAATCCAATTGCTTCGTGATTGCATGACAAATTATGGTGCGTCCGAGATCGCCATCGAACCTGATCCTGAAAACTCCTCAGATCTTGATTCGACTCGCGTCATTCCCATCGTTGCACTCTTGATCGAATGGGAAGGGCAAAAGGGATGATCCGCATATTAAGTCCTTCTATCCTGCTCGGCCAGCAGCTGAATTGGTTCCCGTGAATGCGGGACTTTTTTGTTTAGTCCCCGCGGCCACGCGGTGCTAGCCGGCTAACACCGCGTGGCCGCGGTGGCTAAACGAACTTTCGCCGAATCATGAAATGCCATCTAGCCGTTTGACAATCTCCTCGACATCGTAGACGCAGCCGCCCCAGGTGCCGCCGCCGATGCGCTGTAGGGCGGCCCAGAGGCGGGTTTCCGGCGGGAGTTGGGGATCGGGGGAAAGGTCGGGATGTGGCTTGCGATCGGCTAAGACTTGTGTGCCCTGCTCGGGGCCGAATTCGGTCTCGCCTTCGCCGATTAGGTCGACGCTGCCTTCTAGCTTGTTG
>CAYYOX010000448.1:0-4283 GCA_964473065.1 uncultured Planctomycetaceae bacterium
TAGCTCAAATGGACGCTCGCGAAACCGCGAATTCGGAGGAAACGATGAAAACGATTGGTTGGTTGGTTGCGGCGATTCTTCTCTTTTCCGGCATGTCCGTCTCGGCGGAACCGTTTCGCGAGGCGCCTGCGGGCTACACGGTTGTGGCCGAGGACGATTGTGGCGGGCTCGATCGATCGGTGCGCGTGGTTCGGGGTAAGGATTACGTCTTTCCCGAGAGCATGGTCCCGTCGACGAGCGAGTATCAGAGTATCATCTTCGACGAGCAGTTCTGTCTGCTGCGTTACAAACGGCTCAATCCTCAGGCGGCCTATAAGGTCGACATTGTCTACGTGACCCAGCAAGGCGGCGAGCGGGTGCAGCGACTCGAGGCCGACGGGCATCTGCTTCACGACGCCATGCCGCTGCCGGTGACAACGCCCGGTCGGTTTCTGTTCGACCTGCCCCGCGAGGCCTATGCCGACGGGCAGGTGGAACTGAAGGCGGTCAACGTCAAGGGGGCCAACGCGGTGATTTGTTATATGCGGATCTGGTCGACCGATCCGAAGCCGTTGCCCGGCTCGGGGACATTGTGGATCCCCAAGGGTCCGATCGAAAAGGATTGGGCTCGGCAGGATCGTCTGCGTGGCAAGCCGCGTTTTGTGGAGTGGGAAGATCCGGCGGCCGAAGTCAGCCAGAATGTGGCGCCTTGTATCAACGAACAACTCGAGCGAGGCAACAAGATCCTGGCCGACTTGCGACGGATGGACGCGCCCGAGTTGGCGGCCCATGTGGCGGCCATGCACGAGGTCTCGGCCCAGCGTGATCGGTTGCTCTCGGAGAACAATGTCGACCCTCAGGCTTGGTTGAAAGTTTATCTCGACGCCCGATGGGCCGTGCGTCGGTTGGCGTTTGCTAATCCGCTCTTGGATTGCGACGGGCTGCTGTTCGTCCGGCGGCATCATCCTCATGCCATGCACCAGTGTGCCCGGCGGTTGGGCTCGTTCACCTATCCTGGCGGCGAGATCTGTGTGCTCGACGAAATGCGGGCCGACGGGCAAGGTTCCGTTCGCAGCCTCAGCGCGGACAAGTTTCCCGAGGGCACCTTCGGTCGGCCCGACTTGTCGTTCGACGGCAAGCGGATCGTTTTCGGATATGCCCAGAAGCGCGAGGGCGAGGCTGCCAAGCAGGGCTATCCGAACATTACGCAACAGAAGGCCGCAGATTTCGCGATGCATCAGGTCGGCCCGTGCCATGAATTTCAATGTTTCGAGATGGGCCTAGGCGAGGACGGCCAGCCAAGACAGTTGACCTACGGGCCGTTCGAGAATGCTGATCCGCTTTATCTGGCCGACGGTCGGATCGCGTTCCTTTCGCACAGCCCGGGCGGGTTGGTGCAGTGTGGCGATTGGGCGATTGCCTATTGCCTCTTCACAATGAACGCCGACGGCAGCGACCTGAAACAGATCACCGTGAGCAAGGACGGCGAGTGGGATCCGTTCCTGTTGGAAGACGGCACGATCGGATTCACGCGTTGGGAATATGTGATGAAGTTCTGGTCGCCGATCCAGATGCTCTGGTCGGTTCGGCCCGACGGGACCAATCCGCGGATGATCTACGGCAGCGACCTAAGCCGCCAGTATGCCTATCCGTTGAACTACGCCGCCCCGCGGGTCATACCTGGCACGGGCAAGATCGTGTGCATCGGTTCGGCCCACCACAACACGGGCGCGGGACCGGTCTGCATCGTCGACATGGACATCGGTCCGAACGTGGCCGAGGGACTCGATCGGATCACGCCCGTGCGTTTCGTCGAGACGCCCGACAGCCTACCCCATGCCGGTTGGTACGATTGCCCTTATCCGTTGAGCGAGAACTACTTCCTCGTCTCCTACACGTTTTCGCCCAACGAGACCGACACCCGCGGCTATGCGCTTTATCTTCTGGACACGTACGGCGGCAAGGAATTGATCTATCGCGACGACAAGCTCTCGGCCCTGTTCCCGATCCCTATTGAACCTCGACCGCAACCGGGTGCGATGGTCGAAGTGGCCGCCAAAGAAAACTCGTTTGGCGAGTTCATGATCCAGGATGTTCACGAAGGCCTGGCCGAGGCCGATCGCGGCAAGGCCCGATATCTGCAAGTCGTCGAAGCCCACGAGCGGCACGTTCATACTCTGCACTGGGCGATGGAGGTCGGTCCCGACTCGGGCTTCGAGACCAAAACGGTGCTGGGCACCGTGCCGATCGAGAGCGACGGGTCGGCCTACTTCCGCGTGGCGGCCGGCAAGAGCGTGTTCTTTACCGTGTTGGACGAGAACCATCGGGCGCTGCATACCATGCGTAGCGTAACCAACGTGCAGCCGAACGAGCGAACCGCCTGTATCGGCTGCCACGAGCCCATGCGTCAGGCCCCGGCCAATCGGCCCGCGCTGGCGACCATGCGGGCCCCGTCGTCGATCGAACCGCCGCCATGGGGCGTGGCGCCGATGGACTACGAAGCGTTGGTGCAGCCGCTGTTGGACAAGCACTGCATCGGCTGTCACGACGGCAGCACGGCGGAGGGTAAGTCGTTCGACCTCTCGAAGCAAACGCGACAGGATTTCATGAGCTCGCAGATTCCGCAGTCGTACCACAACCTGCGCAAGTACGTCCGGCACGCGCCGATCTTCACGTACCACCTAAGCCCCGGCACGTTCGGCTCGCGCGTGAGTCCCTTGCCCGACATCTTGGCCAAGGGACACTACGAAGTGAAGCTCAGTCAGGCCGAGCAGTGGTTGATCACCGCCTGGATCGATTGCAATGCACCGTATGTGGGCGATTTCCAAGAGTTGGCCGTTGCGGTGGAAGAGTGATGAATGCGAGGCCCTGCAAAGCCGCAAGCGGCGTGAGGGATGAAACGGTTCTACTCATCCCCGTTTCGCTCCAACACACCCCGCAGAAACCGGCCCGTATGGTTGCCGTTGAGCTTGGCGACCTGCTCGGGCGTTCCGGTGGCGACGACCTGACCGCCTTGCTGGCCGCCTTCGGGACCTAGGTCGATGATCCAATCGGCCGTTTTGATTACGTCGAGGTTGTGTTCGATGACTACGACCGTATTGCCCAGGTCGACCAGCCGGCCGAGCACCACCAGCAGCTTCTTGATGTCGTCGAAGTGCAATCCGGTGGTTGGCTCGTCGAGGATGTAGAGCGTTTTGCCCGTCTCGACGCGGCCCAGTTCGGTGGCCAGTTTGATGCGTTGGGCCTCTCCGCCGGAAACGGTCGTCGAAGGTTGGCCCAAGGTCAGATAGCCGAGGCCCACCTCTTGCAGGCTGACCAGCAGTCGGGCGATGACCGGGAAGTTTTGGAAGAACTCGGCCGCTTCGTCGACCTGCATGTCGAGCACATCGGCAATCGACCGGTCGCGATAGCGGATCTCCAGCGTTTGCCGGTTGAAGCGTTTTCCTTCGCATTCGGGGCAAGGCACGTAGAGGTCGGGCAGGAAGTTCATCTCGATCTTCTGCTGGCCTTGGCCTTGGCACTGTTCGCAACGCCCGCCACGTACGTTGAAGCTGAACCGGCCGGCCTTATAACCCCGCCGCTTGGCGTCGCGCGTGTTGGTGAACACCTTGCGAACCTCGTCGAACAGGCCCGTATAAGTGGCCGGGTTGCTGCGCGGCGTGCGGCCGATGGGCGATTGGTCGACCTGCACGCCCTTGTCGATCTGGCTCGCGCCGCGGAGGCTGGTATGCGGACCCGGTTTCGGCGCGATGCCACCCAGCCGACGCACCAACGCTCGGGCCAAGGTCTCGTTCAGTAGCGAACTCTTCCCCGAACCGCTCACACCCGTCACGCAAACCAACGCGGAGAGCGGCACGCGGACCGTGATCTCCTTGAGGTTGTTCGTCGTCACGCCCTCGATGGTGATCGATCGGGTTTTGGCCGTTCGTCGCCGTTGCTTTGGCAGGGGAATCTTCTCCACGCCGGCCAGATAGCGACCGGTCAGCGAGTCGGCATTACGGATGATCTCCTCGGGCGTACCTTGGGCAACGATCCGTCCGCCATGTCGGCCCGCACCGGGGCCTAAGTCGATCAATCGATCGGCGCGGCGCATGATCGCTTCGTCATGCTCGACCACGACGACCGTATTGCCGCGAGCTTGCAGATCGGTCAGGGCCTTGATGAGCCGCTGATTATCGCGGGGATGCACCCCGATGGTCGGTTCATCGAGCACATAGCCAACGCCGACCAGGCCCGAGCCCAACCCGGTCGCCACGCGCACGCAGTGCACCTCCACGCCTGGCAGCGTGGCGGCCGGGCGGCCA
>CAYYOX010000448.1:4293-5940 GCA_964473065.1 uncultured Planctomycetaceae bacterium
GGACGATTGAGCGTGAGATACTCCAGCCCCACCGTGTCGAGAAACTGCAGCCGATTGGTGATTTCGCCGACAATCGGCTGGGCAATCGGCAGTTCGTCGTCGTCGAATTCGATCTGCTCGAAGAGCTCTCGCGCCTCGGTGACGGTCATGGCCGTGATCTCGTGGATTGCCATCTCGGCAATGCGAACCGACCGTGCCTCAGGCCGCAGCCTCGCGCCGCCGCACTGGTCGCAAATCAACTCGCCGCGGAACGTCTCCAGGCGTTGGCGTTTGGCGTCGCTGGTCGTGGTCTGATGTTCCTTTTCGAGCAAGGCCAACACGCCGGGAAACTTCTTGCCGTCGCCTTCGAGCAGTTGGCTGCGAACCTTGGCCGAAAGGCTGTCCAAAGGCGTGTTCCAGCGGAAGCCGGCCTTCGACGTGAACTCTCGCAACTGGCTTTTCAGTTTTCGCACGGCCGCTGCCGTGGCGCCTTTCCAGGGAACGATCGCCCCGGCCGAGAGCGAAAGTGTTGTGTCCGGCAGAACCAACTCCGGGTCGAACGCCACTTGGGCCCCGAGGCCTTCGCAACTTGGGCAGGCGCCGTAAGGGCTGTTGAAGCTGAACGTTCGTGGCTCGAGTTCCTCGTAGCTGATCTTGCAGTTGGGGCAAGCATATTGTGTGCTGAACAGTTCGTCGTGCCAGACGCTGCCTTCGTCGGTCTTCTCTTCGTAGGTGACCAGCACCAGCGAGTCGCCATGGCGGATGGCCAGATTGATCGACTCGGCCAGCCGGGCGCGAATCCCCTCGCGAATCACCACGCGATCGACCACGGCCTCGATGTGATGCACTTTCTGACGGACCAACTCGGGCGGATGGTCCAGGTCGACCACCTTGCCGTCGACACGCGCCCGAACGAATCCTGCCTTGCGAATCGATTCGAACACGTCCTTGTGTTGCCCCTTGCGTCCGCGGACCATCGGGGCGAGAATCATCATTCGCGTGCCGCCGGCCAAGGCGAGCAGGTCGTCGAGGATCTGCTCGGGCGTCTGCTGACGGATCGGCTCGCCGCATTGATAGCACGACGGTTCACCCAGCCGGGCAAACAACAGCCGCAAGTAATCGTAGATCTCGGTGACCGTGGCCACCGTGCTGCGCGGGTTGTGACTGCCGGCGCGTTGATCGATCGAGATGGTCGGCTGGAGGCCTTCGATCAGGTCGACGTCGGGCCGTTCCAATTGATGCAGGAACTGCCTCGCGTAGGTCGACAAGCTTTCGATGTACTGCCGTTGCCCTTCGGCATACAACGTATCGAAGGCCAGCGAGCTCTTGCCCGACCCGCTCGGACCGGTCAGCACGACCAGTTGATCGCGCGGGATGTCCAGGTCGACGTTTTGCAGATTATGCACCCGCGCGCCGCGAATCTGGATTGAATCGGATGGGTTTTCTTGCGGTGTATAATTCATCGGCTGCACAGGCAAGTGGGCCGGAGTATCCCGAAACCATTTAGCTTACCACAGCCGGCGGAGAAAGGCAAGCGGGGCGGGATATCGACCAGGAGGGGACACAATAAGCGTTGGGTGCCATGGGCGGCTTGTCCGCCCTTACTGAATCCCTGGAAAACAAGGGCGGACAAGCCGCCCATGGCACCCTTTCCAAGGTATTTCCCGC
>CAYYOX010000449.1:0-5939 GCA_964473065.1 uncultured Planctomycetaceae bacterium
TCTTGGGAAGAGGATTGGTCTTGGGAAGAGGATTGGTCTTGGGAAGAGGATTGGTCTTGGGAAGTAAGCGCCCACCAGAGCCATGGTTGACGGGTGTGGTAGGCTGGGGAGTGTGATTTTTTGGTTCATACTCCGGAGGCTATTCATGGCTCGATCTCTTGATTCAGGTAAGGTTGTCGCTTGGCGGCGGCGGGTTGGGCGGTTTGGACGCTCGGGACTTACGGTGGTGCGGTTCTGCAAGGAAGAAGGCGTCTCGACCGCATCCTTCTATCGCTGGCGGAATAAACTGGCCGACCAGACGCCAGCCATGCGACACGCCGACCGGACGCCCGCTTTCCAGGCGGTTCGCGTGACGTCGGTCCACGCGCCGATCACCATTCACTTGCCCGGCGATGTGCGGATGGAAGTGCCGACGGATAACCTCGATACGGTTCAGCTCGTGCTGAGCGAACTGCTGCGGCAAGACGCCATGCGGGACCGCGGAGACTCGCCATGCTGAACCTTCCTTCGACCGTGCCGATCTTCCTGCACGCCCGGCCTACCGACATGCGGAAGGGATTCGACGGCTTAAGCGGGCTGGTGCGTGAAGCGTTCGGGGCCGATCCGACCGACGGCAGCCTCTATCTGTTCGTCAACCGGCGTCGCGATCGGCTGAAGATCCTGCACTTCGACGGCACGGGCTTTTGGCTCTACTACAAGCGGCTCGAGGCCGGCACGTTCGAAGTCATTGCTTCGGACGAGGCGTGCATCGAGATCGATGCCGCGCAGTTGGCCATGCTCCTCGGCGGCGTGTCGTTGCTGTCGGCCAACAAACGTCGCAAACGTTATCGCCGGGCCGCGTGATCTCGACCCGATCAAGATGCCGAAAACGTTTTTCCAGAATCTTCGATATTCTCGATAATTGGTCTTGCGCTATGCTGGGCAATTGCTATGATCTAAAACCATGAGCAATGCAGACGCCATCACGCTGCCGGACGACCTGACATCATGTCACGCGTTGCTCGAACAGTTGGCCGGCACGATCAACGAGCTCAATCGCGAGAAGCAGGAAGCGAAGACCCCCGACGCCCTCAAGCATTGCCCGCAGCACGGCCCGCGGAAGTTGATCGGCTACGACACGACCGAGACGCTCGAATTCGAGCGTCCGCAGCTTCGCGTCCGGGTGACGAAGTATGCGAAGTATATCTGCGAGGCGTCGCCCGAGTGGCTCGCCAGTCCGTCCGCCGCACAGGTGCTGCCAAAGAGCCGATTCGGGCAAGCGTTGGGCTACCTTCGCAACCACTGGGAGCCGCTACAGCTTTACTTGACCGACGGCCTGATGCCGATCGACAACAACGACGTCGAACAGTTGATGAAAAAGGTTATCCTTCATCGCAAAAACGCCATGTTCTACAAGACCGAAAACGGTGCCCATGTCGGCGATGTGTTTATGAGCCTGATCTACACGTGCGAGCTTTGCGGGGCCAATCCTTTCGACTACCTGACCGAGCTCCAACGACACGCCTCGGCGTTGGCCGCTCGCCCGCAGGACTGGATGCCCTGGAACTACCAGGCAACGTTGTTGGCATGCCCCCACAGCAATGGCGATGAAACATGTCGAAACGCAGGTTGAAGAAAGTCCCCAAAGCGGTAAAGACGACCGGTTCCGTGGCAGAGCTCCGCAAGGCGTTGGCAAAACGCAAAAGAGATGAACTGGTCGCTGTCCTGCTAGAACTGGCGAGCGACGATCGCAGGATTCTCGGGCAACTCACATCGCGATTCGAGGTAGCAACCCCACCGGAAGAACTCGTGGGCGCGACGCGTCAGGCGATTGCCAACGCGACCGACTTCGACGAGCGGGACATGAATCACAATTTCGACTACGATTACGAAGCCTACAGCGAAGTCCGGCGCAATCTGAGTCGCTTGCTCGACCTGGACCAGTTGCCCTTCGCGATGGAACTGGCCCTGGAGTTGATGGAAGAAGGAAGCCGTCAGGTGGAAATGAGCGACGAGGGTTTGATGACGGACGACATCGAAGAGTGCCTTATGGTCGTCATCAAGGCCCTCAGAAAGTGCGGCCTGCCACCGGGCGAAGTGCTCGCATGGTGTTCGGCCATGCTCGACAACGACTGCGTGAAATTCATCTGCCAGTGCGACCTCCAATCGCTGCGACAGCACTTCGAGGCGTCCACGTCGTAATCACTCGCCGCCGCTGTCCGCAAGAAACCTGTCCCCACCCCAACCCCTACCAGCCATCGCCGCCGCGAAATCATCTTTTGCACGCTTGCCGGAAGGGCACATTCCGCCAGCGATAAAAGGATGCGGTCGAGACGCCTTCTTCCTTGCAGAACCGTACCACCGTAAGTCCCGAGCGTCCAAACCGCCCAACCCGCCGCCGCCACGTGACGGCCTTACCTGAATCAAGAGATCGAGCCATGAATAGCCTCCGGAGTAGGAACCAAGAGAGCACACTCCCCAGCCTACCACACCCGTCAACCATGGCTCTGATGGGCGCTTACAGATCAGGCCCTCACCGCCGTGCCGGCGGCGGCTAAACGAATTCCGGAAGTAATTCCTTTGCAAGTTCTTAGCGACCCCTTGAACAAGTCGGGTATGGCTTTGAAGCAGCCCTGCACGACGGGTCGGCATGCTTTCAATCGAGGGCGATCGGCCCTCTGTTTCCATGCCGGGCTACTTGAGTTGGCCGGTGGAAACGACATGCCAGGGGCTTAGGGAAGCCCCCGGATAAACCGTTTTCAAAGTATTCCCAGGCCTTGGGCATCTGATTGCGATTCTTAGCTTCGTTGTCGCAGTGCCTCGTAGAATAACACTGCCGCGGTGACCGAAACGTTCAGACTGTCGGCCTGACCGAGCATCGGCAGGCGAATGGCCCTGATGTCGTCACCCGACCAGGCGTCCGAAAGGCCTTCCGCCTCGCTGCCGAGCACGATGGCCGTCGGACCGCGATAGTCGAGTTCAGTGTAGGGCACGGAACCGTCGACCCGAGCGGCGCAGATGCTCAAGCTCTGTTGCCGCAGCCAGTCGAGTGTTTCCGCGGTGGTCGTCGAGCAGACCGGCATGGTGAAGATCGTGCCCAGGCTGGCCCGGATGGCGTTAGGGTTATATAGATCTGTTCGCCCGTCGGCCACAATCAGCGCCGAGACGCCCGCGCCGTCGGCGCTGCGCAATACGGCCCCGAGATTGCCCGGCTTCTCGACGCGTTCCAGCACGGCCACCAGCGCGTTCTCCGGCAACGTGATCTCCTCGAGCGTCAAGCGAGGCATCTCCGCCACACCCAACACGCCTTCCGCCCGTTGACCGAACGTCAACTTCTCGAAGACCCGTTCGGTCACGTCGAGGATCTCGGCGCCACACTCGGGCAACATGGCCAACACCCCCCTGGCGTCGTCGCTCGTGCAAAGCGGCTCGCAGACAAAGACCTCGATCAATCGCACGCCGGCATCGATTGCCCGCGATAGCTCCCGGGCACCGTCGATGAGGATTCGGCCCTGCTTCTCGCGATGCCGCCGGTCGCGCAGGCGGGCCGCGTCTTTGACGCGAGCGTTCTGACGGCTAGTGATCATGGTCATTACTCTCGGGCTTGCCAACGCATAACGACGCCGCTGAGCATCGGGCGGCCGGTGGCGGCTTGGACGGTTAACTGGTTGCCCGTCACCCGGCCTAGGGGGCCGAAGGCTTCGTCCATCATACCCTCCAACCGCGCCGAATCGAAGCCCGGCGTATGACACGTCAGCAACACAAACCGTCGCCGCTCGGCGGTCAGCTCCCCGCAGAGTTGCAACAGTCGGGGTAGATGCTTCGAAAGCTGCCAAACTTCGCCGCGCGGACCGTGGCCGTAGCTTGGCGGATCGAGCACCACGGCGTCATACCGGTGGCCCCGTTTCAGTTCCCGCGTGGCGAATTTCAGGGCGTCCTCGCCGATCCAGCGCACGGGCAGGTCGGCCATGCCGGAGAGTTCGGCGTTACGGCGAGCCCAAGCGACCGTGTTTTGTGCCGCGTCGACATGCACGACTTCCGCGCCCGTCGCGGCCGCGGCCAGCGTGCTGCCACCCGTGTAAGCGAACAGGTTCAATACCTTCAGCGGCTCGGCTGTCGACTGCAACTGCTCGGCGATCCAATCCCAATTGGCCGCCTGCTCGGGAAAGATCCCCAAATGACCGACGGCCGTTCGTTTCAATTCGAAGACGGCCGATCCGTGGCGGACATTCCAACGATCGGGCAGTTCCCGCCGGCACACCCATTCTCCTTCTTCGCCCTCGCCCCGCTCGAACCGCGCATCGGCCCGCCGCCAAGCGTCCGGATCCCCTTGCGGCAGGCTCTCGACCGCCGGGCAAGGCCGATCGAGCAGAACCCCACCAAACCGTTCCAGCCGCCGGCCGTTGCCAAAGTCGATCAGTTGATATTGGAGCGATTCAAACACAGAAACAATCACGTGTGTTTGTATTCAGAACTTCCGGCCAAGTGCAGTTCAACGGTTCTGGCGCTCCTCTTCATATCGTGCAAGTTCAGTAGAAATCACTTCCAAGCGTTCTGTGATTTGCTTGACCTGTTTCTCAGTATTCGCGTTACGCTCTTCGAATCCGGACGACACATTCTTAGCTATTTCTGCCTGTTTCTGTTCTATCTGCGACTTCAACTCGGAGGATTCCCCATTACCTACGGCGATCAGCCAGTCCAAGTCCTGGTTTGAAAACCATCCATAGTCATCGAAACCCATGGCCGAAAAGGCGGATAGAATCCGTCGGTGCAGGTCGTGACGAAAGGTGTCGTCGAGAGTGGCTACGCGGTTAGAAGAAAGCAGATCCACCAGAGTATCAGCTTTCGGAAGCTCTACTGTGCAAAGAGAATCGAGCCGTGCAAAGAACCTACCTGTGTCGGCTAGCGTCGGGATTTCTTGGCCGAGATAGAATCGGTCGAGGCTGTTGAAACCGTCTCGCAGCTTTTCAAGCCATCGTTTGACTTTTTCAAAGGTCTCGACACCCTTGGGAATACCCTCCTTGATTCGTTCTACAGCTGCCACCACAATGTACGGCTTGCGGGTTGCAACGCATGGACGAGAAAGGACCATGCAGATCGGCGGTTTAATCTCTTGCGGCTGGCCGCCCTGTTGTGTCCAGTCACCGCCAGTTCGGAAGAGCGAAACGTCCTTGAGGATGTCGCCTTGATTGAGCGGAGCATCTTTGTTGACTTCAATCAGTATCGGCATCGGCGCGCTCGAAATACTCGGTGACCAACAGTTCAACTTCTGACTCTAGCGGATCCCAGAGAGGTTCCGGGTATGTGTCCCACTCGTACTCTGTGCCGATGCATGCTTCCGCCTGAAGAGCATTCAATTCGCTTTGGTCAATGAGGCGATCTGTATTTGCATGACCTTCGGATAACAGAATCCACGCTTCCACGGAGATCTTTGATAACGGTACATCCAATGTCAAGATTACTCGGTCGCAATCTTCCGGAAGTCGGTATCCCGCAGCCGCCAGTTCGTCGGATTTGTCAATCAGGAAGGTGCCGCACGTTGCGAAAGGTGGTAAGCCCGTTGTATTCTGCTGGGTGACGCGCCTATCAAGTTCCGGATGAATGCCCTCAAAACGGCGGGAAATGCGGTCGGAAAAAGAGTTCTCTGTGGCTGCGGTCGCGGACATGGCAATGCTCCTATTCGGCTATTGTTTCATTAACAATTCGGGCTGCCTCGGCCCCAGCCTCGTCCCAGATTTTGAGATGCTGTTCGATTCGCGGGACGATGTTGTTTTCCTCTCTCGGAAGATCTAAATGGAAGTTGAATGCAAACTGTACTAGTTCTCGCCGTTCATCTTCCATCTGGTGAATGATGGGCTTGACATCCAGCTTGAGCCTGCATCCAAGCACATCCTTGCTGAAATATGCTCCGAAACGTGCATCTTCCGTGTCGAAAAGCCTGTAAAGACCTCGATCGGATT
>CAYYOX010000450.1:0-5932 GCA_964473065.1 uncultured Planctomycetaceae bacterium
GATCCAAGGTAGTGTCACCGGCCGAACGCAACATATCGGTCGACAAGCCGCCGCCGGCCCCGACGTTCAGGGCCGCGCCCGCCTCGACTAGTACGGCGTTGGTGACGGTCAGGCTATCGCCTGCACCGCCGACGTTGACCGAACCGCTTTGGATGGCCACGACGCTGGCCACCTGGTCACCGACCACTTGCACCGGATCGTTGCGGACCAACGCGTCGGACGTGGCGATGGGGATGTTGGGGTCGGGATACCAGTTGTTGGGCGTATCCCAGAGGAGATCCACGTCGCCGTCCCACTCCAGATAGTTGCTGTCCTTGTTGCCCTCGACGCCAACCACTTGGAAGTTCGTGCCGTTGTCCGTGTTGTACGCGGCGAGGTCCCAAGAGAAGTAGGACATCGGATCGAGGGACATCGGCAGCCCGTCCAGCGTGATCGTATTGAGCACGTCGTCGCCGGTGGCTACGACGGTGTTCGTGGCGAAACCGCGTCCGAACTGCTCGTTCATCCAGGCGGCCAAGGCAGCCTCGTCATCGAGGTTGGCGTCCATGTTCAACACGACCTGGGCATTCCAGCCGAGGTACGCGCCGCGTTGAAGTTCCAGCCAACCGAACGGCGCGGGGGCAAAAGCGACCGTCGCGCCTTCGATGGTGGCGCCGCCCTGCTGGACGCCGGGAATCAACGTCGCGGTGGCCTCGGTGGCGACCGTGTCGTTGAACATATCGAGGATGTTACTGTCGTTGAAGCCTTCCTGGTCGTCGACGAGCCAGTCATTGTTATCCAGGGCCGTCCAGGCGTCGATCAACACGAACTGGCTATCCTCGGTCAAGGCGACCGCACCCTTCAGATCGACGTACAGATTGGCCGTATTGAAGCCCATCTCGTGATCCAGGGACAAATTCGGCACGGACAGGGTCCGGGCCCCGCCGGAGTCGATGCTCCAGGTGATCTCACCGGAAGACTCGAATCCTCGGGCGATTTCGAACCAGCTACCCGAATCGACCAACGGCGCGAAATCCGGACCGCTACCGTTGATATGCACCGTCCCGGAGGCTCCCCCCTCGCGTCCGATATACATGGGATAGACCCCGGCGGCCGGGGGTACGATCTGGGCGTCGGTAGCGAGTTCCAGATGCCCGACGCTGTTCGGCCACGCCCCGACGACGAATTGGCCGGCGCCGCTCTGGGCGATGTTCATCGTTCCGCCGAGCAAGGTTAGCGTTCCGGTCGCGCCAATCACCGTGGAGTCGGGCATGTTATACGCATTGTCGGCGACGGCGGTCCAGGAACCGACGTTCAGCACGCCGCCGGTCATCGTGTACTCTCCGGTGCCGCCGGCCCCGCCGACTTGGAACCAACCGCCCGCATGTGCGGCGACAGCGCCGTCGACGTTGACCACGCCGCCGGTCTGGTTGACCTCGCCGGAGCTGAAGACCCGCGATCCGACCTCGAAGCGACCGAAGTTGACTTCGCCGCCGGAGACATTCATGATACCGTGCGAGCTGCCGGTGTGGGCCATGGTACCCCAATCATGAACAGTGGGGACTTCGCCGATGAGGGCAATGTCAGCCGTCAGCGTTCCTCCGCTGATGTTATAGGTTCCCGTATCGCTGAGGCGTCCGACAATCATGTAGCCCCAGAGATCGTAGGCCGTGCCGCCGGCAAACGTGCCGTGGTGTTCTGTGACGGTCACATCACCGCCGGTCTGGTTGATCGTGCTGGCGCCGTTGCCGTGTACGCCCCCGATCTCGATTTGATGGGTGTTGATCGTTCCGCCACTGATGTTGATGATACCGGTCCCAGTCGACTCGTCGCCGGAGGGTTCGGCCCATAAGGTCGGGGTCGGGTCAAGCCACCAATCGCCCGCGCGAAGGATCCAGGCGTTCAACGTGCCGCCTTCGAGGTTATAGGTACCCATTCCACCCTCTTGGCCGACGATGAACTCGCCCCAAGTTATGACCGTGTTATCGGGCACATCGTGGCGGCCTTGCGACTCGTAGGGGGTGACATTGATTACGCCGCCGGTTTGGGTCATCGTTCCGGTGGCATCCTCCCAGCCCCCGACAACGAATAGACCCGTGTTGATCTCGCCGCCGGAGACATCCATCGTGCCGGTGACCGGTTGAAAGAGCGACCAGGAATTACGGCCGATGTAGGTGAAATGGGCGTTCAGCGTACCGTCAGTCATATTGTAACTTCCCGAGCCGCCGTTCATGCCGATGATCAAATCACCCCAGCCGATGGCCTGATTGCCGATGCTACTCTCATTATACTTATAGACGACATTCACCTCGCCGCCGCTCTGTTCGACGTGCGAGTTGTTGCCTTCGCCGCCGATAAGGAAGTGGCCGGCGGTGATGGTTCCGCCGCTGACGTCAAGCAAGCCTTCCGACGGTACCTGCAAGCCCCAGTCCCACCAGTCGCCTAAGCGTAGGAACCAGGCGTCGATCGATCCGCCGCTCATGTTGAATGTTCCGGTACCGCTTGCAGCACCGATGTGCAACACACCCCAGAGCCATTGCTGTCCGTCCACAAGGCCCGGGTCGCCGAGCGCTTCGCGTCCGTCGACGGTGAGGCTGCCGCCGGTCATGTTCACGACGCCCGTGACCCCTGGCCGGGCGCCGACATCGAGTCTTCCGGTTTCGATGATCCCGCCGTTGATGTTCATCACGCCGTTGGTGGGGTTCGCCCAGTCAGTCACCCAGTCAGCCACGACGATTTGGTCTGCGGTCAACGACCCGTCGTTGATGGTGTAGGTACCGTCGCCGCTTGGTCCGCCGGCGAGCAAGAAACCCCAACCGCGGATTCGTCCGTCGATGGCGTCATAGACTCGCTCAGAGGTCAGGTCGCCGCCGTTCTGGGTGAGCTGGCCGGTGCCGTATGCTTCCCCGATGAGGATTTCGCCCGCGTTGACCGTGGCTGTCCCGCCGATGGTCATGTCGCCGACGGACGGGGTCAGCGTACCGAAGAGGCCGACGTAGTCGCGATTGATGCCGACGCCCAGATAGCGTGAGGTAAGCGACCCGCCGGTGATGTCGTAATCCCCTACGCCGCCATAGCCGCCGACGAGGAGGTTACCCCAAGCCCAGACGGCATCCGCGTTCGCCGGGTCGGTGTAGATCATACTCATGGTCACGTCGCCTCCGGTTTGGGTGACCGAGCCCTCTGCGAGCACACGATAGCCCATATCGAGGGTTCCGAGATTGAACGTTCCTCCGGAGATGAGCATGGAGCCGACGCCGCCGACGCCAGGTGTGTCGACATGCGCTTCGCCGCCGAGGCCCACCCAGCCGTTGACGTCCAGCAGCCCGCCGCTGAGCTCAACGTGTCCGGTGCTACTCAAACGGCCGATGTCCGCCCAATTGCCGACATTGATCACGCCGCCGGTTTGGGTCAACGTGCCGTCGCCGAAGTAGTTTGCTCCGACGATCAGACCTCCTGTGAGCAACGCCGGATCGCCGACCTCGACCACGGCATCGCCGGAGACGGTCATCGAGCCGACGGCGCCGGTCAGGTCATCGGCGCGCCAGTCGCCGAGGCTGAGCCAATTGGCGACGTCCAACAGCCCGCTGCTGATGCCATACGACCCGGTGCCGCCGTTGGTGCCGACGGCCATCCCGTCGCCGATGTTGACCGTACCGCCGGACTGGGTGACCGCGCCGCTGGAGCCCAGTCGGCCACCGACTTCCGCGTAGTTAATGGTGACCGTCCCGGTGCCGGAAACATCCAGCAGGCCGGTCGAGGGCACGCCTAACCCGTCCCAGTAGGTGTCGTGACCGAGGAGCATAAAGGGGCTGTTCAACGACCCGCCGCTGATGTTGTAAACGCCGTCTCCGCTGTAGCTGCCGATGTAGACGCCCCAGTTGTAGTTTGCATCGCCGGCGGTCTGCGTGAACGTGCCGGTGGCGTACTCTCTGCCCACAAAGACCTCGTTGGCTAAGATGGTTCCACCGTCCATGTTGTAGGTTCCCTCGCCGCCGCCGAGATGGCCGACGAACAACACGCCCCATTGGTCGTAGGCAAACCCGTTGGCAAACGTGCCGTGATTCTCCGTGAGGACCACGTCGCCGCCGGTCTGGTTTACCGTGCCGGCGGTCGCGTTGCGTCCGACGGTGAATTCGTAGGCGGAGGTCGTTCCTCCGGAGATGTTCAAGATCCCTGTGGTATCGATGCCGCCCCAATCGGCGACGCGGATGAACCAGGGGTTCAACGACCCGCCTTGCATGTTGTAGGTTCCGGTTCCGCCGCCGCCGCCGACAAACAGCTCACCCCAAGTCCCCACGGGATCCCACGCGACCGCGGGGTCCGGATTGGGATGGTCGAACGGCGCGATCGTGACCGTGCCGCCGGTCTGCGTGACCACGTCGTTGGCCAGCGTCCGCGTGCCGACCTCGATTTTTCCGGCCTGCACGTCGGCCGTGCCGCTGATCAGCATCGTGCCGGACGAGCCGTCCAAGGGGAACGCACCGTCCGGGATCTCGCCCAGCAGGATGACGTCCGCATAGACGGACCCGCCGCTGATGTCGTAGGTGGCCGAGCCGCCGTAACGGCCGAGGGTCAGAACGCCCCAGGTTCGCACCGTGCCGCCGTAAGGATAACTCAACGCGTCGGGGTCGGTGATGATTCGGGCGACGTTCAGACTGCCGCCCGTCTGGGTCAGCGTGCCGATGCCGCCGTGGCCGGAGAGGGTCATGTCGCCGAGAGTTACCGCCGCAGTTCCGCCGATGTCCATTGTGCCGATGGCGTTAGTCCCGGCATGTTCCGGGAAGTTCGGGTCCGCCCAGTTGGCCAGACGAATTACCAAGGCGTCGATGGTCCCGCCGCTGATGTCGTAGGCCCCGGTGCCGGCGTTGTTGCCGATGATCAGCTCGCCCCAGGTGCTGACGAAATCCCGCTGGACCAGCACGTCGCCGCCGGTCTGGACGACCGCACCGGTCGATTGGAAGCGGGTGCCGACTTCGAACTGATGCTCAAAGGTGACCGTTCCGCCGTCGATGTTCATCAATCCGGTGGAGGATCCGACATGGGCTGCCCCGTCCCAGTAGGGATTCTCGCCGACCAGCCCGAACCAGGCCGTCAGCGAACCGCCGCTGATAGTGTACTCGCCGTTGCCGCTGTCGAGCCCGACGATCAGATTGCCGACGATAGCAACATCGCCGGCAGTCTGGGTGACCGTGCCGTCACTGAAGCCACGTCCGACGGCCATCCAGTTGCCGACGTTGATGGTTCCGCCGTCGATATTGAGATCGCCGGTGGCGCCCGTCTCGTCGCCGTTGTTGACGATCCCGTCCGGGTCGTTCATCCAGTGACCAACGCCCAGGTAATCGCCGATGTCCAAGGTCCCGCCGCCGATGGCGTAGGTCCCGATGCCGCCATTATCGCCGATGGTAATCCAGTTGGTCACGTCTACGGCGCCATCGTCTTGCGCGATCGTGCCGACTTGTCCCAGGCCGGCGCCAAGGTTGACGTAGTCGCCCACAACCAGATCCGCGCCGGTGGTAACGATCAAATCGCCCGGATCAAGGGCCGTTCCGAACAGCGCTATGGCATTGATTGCCGTTAGCGCGTCGACCGTCACCGACCCGCTGCCGATGTTGGCAATCCCGTCGGGCACCGTACCGTTCCAGCCGGCGGCCGTAGTGTCGGTCCAGTTCAGATCACCGCCACCCCACGTCGCATCGAGTGCCACGGCGGGCGTCGGAGCCAGCAGGACAGCAAGTCCCAGAATCATCAGACAAACAGTACTAAGGCGTCTCATCGTTCGAACCTCCCAGAATGATTGAGTCAGACGGACCGTGGACACGATAGGCAACGGAACCGTCACGGACAAATGGTTAACGAAAACAAACCAAACGTGTGCCGCGAACGCGGCGTATATGCCTCAAACTGTTCCAATCGAACGCCAAAGAAAAGATCGCAGGCCACTTCCGCGGCG
>CAYYOX010000451.1:0-4222 GCA_964473065.1 uncultured Planctomycetaceae bacterium
GGACGATGGCACACTCGGTCAGCGGCCAACGACCTCGGACCTCTTCTTCAAGCCGGGCAAGTTCGTTCTGGGCCATTTCCGGGTAGCATTCATACTCTAGCGAACTCGTTTGGCGTCCGTCGGTCAGTTCGCGAACGGTGCCCAAGAAGAGAACGACGGCCCCAGCCAGCGGCGAGCTGGCGGCCTCGATCACGGAAGCGGTGTCGATCGGTTGGTCCGTAAGTTGAATCATGGCGTCGATCTATCCTCCACTGACCGGCGGGATGCAGGCCACCTCGGCGTCGCGAGGCAAGGTTCGGTCGTCTGGGGCATATTCGGTATCGACGGCGAACATGGCCCGGCGGACCAGGTCGGCCAACTCGGGCAGTTGGCCGCTAAGCGCGCGGCGCAAGTCACCGACCGTGGCCCCCTCGGGCAGTTCGAGTTCCAATCGGTCTTGGCCGGCGGCCTGTCGCGCGGCGGCAAACAATCGTACCATCACCTTCATTGCACGACCTCCGCTCGGGACGCGGCAATGGGCAGGCGGTTCATTTCGGGCATCAAGTCGTAGGCCATGGCGAGTAATTTGATCGGGTGAAGCGTGGGCTTGGCGGTGCGTTGTTCCATCTGCATCTTGCAGCAGCTACATTCGGTCACGGCGACCTCGATTTCCTTGTCGCGGAGTCTTTGGATCAACGCGCGGCCGGCCCGACGACTGTTGCGATAGTTGATGCGTTTCAATCCGAAGGTTCCGGCCATTCCGGAGCATCCCTCCTGAAGCGGTTGGACGGTGAGGTCCGGGATCAGTCGCAACAGGTTTTCGGCAGGCGAGCCGACTTGTAGGGCGCGGACATGGCAGGGCATGTGGTAGCCCAGGGTGGCGTCGATGGCCTCGAAATCCAACTGCAACTTCCCCATTGTATGCAATTTCCAGAGGAATGTGCAGGCCTCGCTGCTGGCCTCGGCCACGATTTTCGCGTCCTCGGCCAGGCTGTTGTTACCGTCGAGCAGTTGGGGATACTCATGCGTCAGGCACAGGGCGGCCGAGGGTTCGGTGGCCACGATCTGGTAGCCTTGACGGACGGCCTCGGCCAAGAGCGTCACGTTATGGCGGGCCAAACGTCGGGCATGGTCCAGGGCCCCGCTGACGATCGACGTCATTCCGGCCGGCTTCTGGTAGGGGTGGACATAGGCGGCCACCCCATTATGCCGAAGCACGGCCACCAGGGCCGAACCGAGTTGGGGATCGTAGTAATTGGCAAACGTGTCGACGAAGTAGACGACCTTGGGCCCATCGCCGCGGACCGGGCGGGTCAGGTGGTGTCTGGCCGCTTGGCGAAGGAAACTTCGCGAGGTCAGCCGCGGCAGTTTGCAGCCTTGGGCAATTCCCAATGTCTTCTCCATCAACCACCGCACTTGGCGATTGTTCAGCGCCCAGTTGGCCGCCGGCGCGATCAGGCTACCCAGCGCACTGAGCTTGTCCAGATGGATCATCACGCGATCGACTACCGGTAGACCGGCCGCGGCCACGTGGGCGCCCTTGCCTTCGCGCATCAGCCGGGGAATGTCGACCTCAGCGGGACACTCCAGGCGGCACATGTGGCAATGCACACACAAGTCGGCCACCGCCTTGAACTCTTGGCTCGTGAGACTCTCTAGTTCCAGGCTGCCGCCAAGCACGCCGGCGATCAGGTTGGCCTTCGCACGCGGCGAGGATTCCTCGGCAGGCAGGAACCGGAAGATCGGACACATCCGCACGCCCGGCGTCTGCGTACGACATTCGCCGCAACGGTTGCAATCGGCCGCGGCGTCCGACACCTGCGCCGGGTCCCAGTTCAGTTGCAACTCGGTCATACTGCGCAACGTCGAATCCTCGTCCTCCTCCGTCGGCGCTGGGGATACGCCGCAGCGCACATGACGGGTCAAGAAGCCTGAGCCGTCGCCTACGATCTTGCCCGGGTTGAGAATCGCAGCCGGGTCGAAGATCTCCTTGACGCGTCGGAAAACGTCGCTCAGCGGTCCGGCCTGACGGGGAAGAAACGGCGTTCGACTCAGACCGTAGGCATGGGCGCCGCCGATCGTTCCTCCGATGTCGAACACTTTCTGGTACAGGTCTTCGGCCAATTGACGCATCCGCTGAAGGTCCCGGGGGTTGCTCAGATCGACGAACGGCCGGATGTGCAATTGACCTTGGCCCGCATGGCAGTAGAGCGACGTGGTCACCTCGTGACGCTTCAGTACGTTTTGCAGAGTGACCAGGAAGCCGGGCAATTCCTTGGGCGGGACGACCAAATCCTCGACCACCGGCGTGGGTCGGCTGGGGCTCCCGCGGGAATACCTGGCGGATTGGGATAAGTCGGCCAGACGCAGGAACAACTCCGTCTCGTGCGGGTCCACGGCCTGCCGAGCCCCGAACGCCAAATGCTTCTTCTTCCAGATGGTGTCCACAACCTGATCGAGCCAGTCGCCAACCTCGGCGAGTTGGTCGCCTTCCCATTCGACCAGCAGCGCGGCCTCCGTCTCGGGCGGAATCAACAGATCGAAGCGGACCTCGATCTCCCGGGCCAGGCTAAGGTGTCGTCGGTCCATCAAGTCGCACGCGGTTGGCCGGCTGGGTAGGATCTCCAACGCCGCTCGCGACGCCTTCTCCAGGCTATCGAACAGCAGCACCACCACGCCGCGATGCGCCGGGAGCGGATCCGTGGCCAGCGTGGCTTCGGTGATCAGGGCCAAGGTCCCTTCGGAGCCGGCCAGTAGCCGGGCCATATCCATTCGCTGATGTTCAACCCCGCCGGAAAGCACGCCGTCGAGATTATATCCGCAACGGTTCCGCGGACACTTCGGCTGATTCTGCCGGATCGATTTGGCATGGGTCCCCAGCATCGCAGCCAGCGGTTCGATGAGTTCGCGTTTTCTAGAATTGGGATCGTTGCTGCGGGCGCCATAGAGCACCTCGCGTCCGAGTTCCAGCAACCGTCCGTCGGCCAGCACAACCTGCAAACTTTGAACCTGGGAGCCGGTGGAACCGTATTTCAACCAACGACTTCCCGCGGCGTCGATGGCAATCATGCCTCCGATGGTCGCCGTGGCCGCATTGATCGGATTGGGGCCAAAGATGCGGCGATGGGGTCGCAACTGCGTATTGAGCCGCTCGCAGACCACGCCCGGCTGCACTCGGACCGTCTCCTGGTCGACGCGGATCACCCGATGCATGAACTTCGAGAAGTCCAACACCAATCCGGGCCCCAACGATTCGCCGGCCACTCCGGACCCTGCGCCTCGGGCATGGACGGAGATTTGCTTCTCGGCAGCGTACTGCACACAGGCCACCACGTCGGCCGTGGTGCGCACGCTGACAACGGCCAGCGGCTTGATTTCGTAGATCCCCCCATCGCCGGCAAACAGTTGCAGGAACACGTCGTCGCAGCGCACGTCACCGGCAATCAATCCCCGGAGATCTTCTTGAACCCTCGCGCGCTGTTGGTCTCGTTGGTCCATCGCGCCCCTTAGCGGCGGCCCCCGTAAATTAGCGTCATCATTTCCGCGCGGGATGATGCTTTGGTGCGGAAGCAGCCCTTCATGGCCGAGGTGACGCACATGGAACCCGGTTTGCGAACGCCGCGGATGGTCATGCAAGTGTGAATAGCCTCGACGACCACGGCCACGCCCTTCGCGTTGAGTTCCTCGACCAACAGGTTGGCAATCTGCTCGGTCATCCGTTCCTGGACTTGCGGCCGCCGGGCAACTTCCTCGACCACGCGTGCCAACTTGCTCAATCCGACGACTCGGCCGTCCGGCAGATAGCCGATATGCGCCTTGCCCATGAAGGGCAGCAAGTGGTGCTCGCAGGTGCTGTTGAAGCTGATGTCGCGGACCAGCACGATCTCGTCGTATTGCTCCGCAAAGAACTTCTTCAAGTGCCGTCGGGGTTCGTTGTGCAAACCCGAAAACAACTCGGCATACATTCGCGCCACGCGGGCCGGCGTCTCGGCGAGCCCTTCCCGATCGGGGTCTTCGCCGACGGCCAAGAGGATCTCGCGGATGGCCTTGCGGATCCGTGGTTGGTCGACACTTGAGGTTTGGGGCAGTTGGCCCGAGTCCTCTTCGTCTGCCAAAGTGTCTCGAATCATTTCACTTTCGTCGATAGGGGATGCCATATTTGATACCTGGGATCGGAACACACAACCTTTTCATAATAAGGGTCGGCCTTCGCGCGGTCAAGGAGGGGGTTTTAGCGACTCGC
>CAYYOX010000451.1:4322-5927 GCA_964473065.1 uncultured Planctomycetaceae bacterium
GGCGGAAACTCGACCGTTTCGGCCGATGCCGGACAGACCGAGGCTGCCGAAAGGTGCTCGATCAGCAACTCGGCCCGATGGCAAACGTCCAACTCGTCGAGCAGCCGCTGTTTTGCGTCGAGATCGATGTCGAGCATGTAGCCGATCACGTCGGTCAGCACTCCCAACGGCACTTCCGCGCCGAGTAAGTGGTCGAACTGCTCTTGGACCTCAGGCAGCAGGGGCGCGACCTTCAGAAAGGCTTCGCGAAGTCTTTGTGGCAAAGCACGCCCTTCGGGAGCATGGTTCAGCGATTCGTAGTCCTCACAAAGTTCCACCTCGGCCATGCGAAATCCCTGAATCAGGTCCAACTCCCGAACCAAGCGTACCCGCTGTATCCCCAGCAGCAGCAGGTTATAGGTCCCGTCTTCGAGGCTGTGGTGCATTGCAATCTGGCCCAAGCAAGCCATGGGATGGATCGGCGGTCGCCCTTCGTAGTCGCTTTCCCAACCCGGTTCCAACAGGGCCATGGTGATCAGCCGGTCATCTTCCAGGGCGTCTTCCAGCAGGGTGCGGTAGCGAGGCTCGAAAAGGTGAAGCGGCTGCATCACATGAGGGAATAGCACCAGATTCGGCAGCGGAAACAGCCGGACAATGCCCGAGAAACTGTCCAGCGAATAGGATGATTTGTCAAACGTCGACATATTGGCTTGCCCGCTTCCGCGATGGGTCGGTTAAAGAAGTGAATCGGCCTAAACGCCTATGCCCTAAACGCCTATGCAAGGATACCTCATATCGCCACACTGTGACTGCCGAAATGATGGGCTGGGCCGCCGCTGCTGGGTGCCGTAAGGCAAATACGCTAGGACATTATAGGGCCGTGCCCGGCGGGAGGCCAGTATTTTTCTGACAGTCGGGCCGTATACTTGACAAATCCAGTGCAATCGGGCGACAATTGGCGGTCTGTCGGAAAGGGCCACGCGATGTAGGGCCGCCGGATTTCGAGGAGGGATCGTGCCTGCTAGCATTGAGGCCAAGCGATACGCCATGAAGGTGGTTCGGCGGTTGAGCCGTACTTACCCCGAGGCTACGTGTTCGCTGCGGTTCTCCAACCCGGTCGAGTTGCTGGTGGCTACGATCCTTTCGGCCCAATGCACGGACGAACGCGTCAATCGGGTTACCGAGGACCTGTTCTCCAAGTATCGCAGTGCGGCCGACTTTGCACGAGCCGGGTTGCGACAGTTGGAACGCGACATCCAGAGCACGGGCTTTTTTCGCAACAAGGCCAAGAGCATCAAGGGATCATGCCGGACATTGATCGAACAGTACGAAGGAGAAGTGCCTCGGCAACTCGAGCAACTGGTCGAGTTGCCGGGCGTCGGGCGGAAGACGGCCAACGTAGTGCTCGGTACGGCCTTGGGAGTAACTTCCGGCGTGGCCGTCGATACGCACGTCGGTCGAATCAGTCGGCGTTTGGGACTTTCCGAGCAGAAGAACGCAGAAAAAGTCGAGCAAGACCTGATGCAACGGATCCCACGCCGCGAGTGGATTACGTTGAGCCATCGGATGATCCAGCACGGCCGCCGCTGTTGCACGGCCCGCAAGCCCGATTGCGACCAGTGCCCC
>CAYYOX010000452.1:0-5914 GCA_964473065.1 uncultured Planctomycetaceae bacterium
CTGCTTCGGCGGGTGGATCCGCTCGATCGCCGGCCGCATGGCCATCAACCGCGCGGTGCGGCAAACCCGATTGATCTCGTTCGAGGCCGAGACCATGGACAACGGCTACCCCCAACGCGAGACGCCGCTGGGCGCCGTGCTCGCCGGGGAACGGCAGCAACAGGTCCAAGCCGGCCTGGGCCGGCTGCGAGATACCGACCGTAACACCCTGGAGGCCTTTTACTTCCAGGGCCGATCGGTGGCCGAGATGAGCGAGACGTTCGATTCGCCGGTAGGCACGATCAAGCGTCGGCTGCACGTCGCCCGAAAGCGGCTGGCCAAAGAACTGGCCTCGCTGGCGCCGGCATGAAACACGTGCGTTCTGTAGGAGGCGACTCCAGTCGCCGATTTTGCGTACTACCCAGACAATTGAGGGAATCGGCGACTGGAGTCGCCTCCTACAGAAACCTCAACTGCTCGTTATGAGTGACGACCCTCCCGGGAAGTTCTGCGGATTGTTTTCTTGCAGGCTTTTCGGGGGGGTCGTTGCAAAGCCGCAAGCGGTTGGTTGCTTTCGGTTGGGCCGCGTGGTACGTTGCGGATTGGTTGTTTTCACCGATAGCACCACGCAAAGGGCCAAATAATGAGGAATTCCAACACCCAACAGTTCAGCCGTCGTACATTCTTGGGGCACGCAGGACTTGGCGCCGCCGCGGCAGTTGCGGCGCCCGGATTGATTGGCTCGAATCGGGCCCAGGCAGCCGAGCCGTGGAAGATGCGGCTGTCGACCTCGTCGGTCCAGTTCAGTTCGTTGCCGATCGAAAAGGCGTGCGAGCAGATCGCCGCCTTGGGCTTCGAGGCGGTCGATTTCTGGCCCGCCAACTTCCAGTGCCCGCATCTGGACGAAATCGAAAAGCGGCTCGGTCCCGAGGGGCTCAAAGAGCTGCTGGCCAAACACAACTTGAAGCTGTATGCGTTTACCTGCTACTCGCTCGGCTATCCGAAATATGCGGAACTGTTGGGTAAGTCGGGCGGCGGCGTGGCCGTTCGTGAAGCGGCCTACGGAGACGTCAAACCCGAAGACCTCGCGACCCGGATGAAGGCCCTGTTCGAGAGCCTCAAGCCGCAGGCCGAACAGGCCGAGAAGTACGACTCGTATATCGCGATCGAGAACCACGGCGGATCGCTGCTCAACTCGGTCGACTCGTTCAAAGCGTTCGTCGAGCTGAACCCCAACCCGAAGCGATTGGGGATCGCTTTGGCGCCCTACCATCTGCAGGTCGCCCGGATCTCGGTGCCGGAGGTGACGGCGATCGTCGGCAAGCAGATGCTGTTCTACTACGCCTGGCAACATGCGGCCGACACGTCCCAACTTCCCGGCATCGGCCCGGAAGACTTCACACCCTGGATCGCCGCCCTGGCCAAGGCCGACTACCAATGGTACGTCAACCCGTTCATGCACGGCCACCCGGAACCGGACGTAATGGCCAAGTCGCTGGCCACCTCGGTCGATTACCTCAAAAAGTGCTACGCCAAGGCCCTATAACCGCTTGCGGCTTTGCAGTGCCCAACAAAAAAACTCCGTCCCATAAGGAACCTCCTCATGTCGACCCCCAACCAAAACCAACCGAACCGGCGTCAATTCCTAAAAAGCGGTCTGGCCACCACGGCCGCGGCCGGAACCCTCGCTTCGAGCCTGACCGCCGCCAGCTACGCTCGGGTGGTCGGGGCCAACGAGCGGATCCGCACGGGCCAGATCGGCTGCGGCGGTCGGGCTTGGGCACATATCCACGAGGTCCAACATGCCGCAGAAGCGACCAATACGGCAGTCGTGGCGGTCTGCGACGTTTGGCAGCAGAAGCGCGACGCCATGGCGGTCCAAGTCGAAAAAATCTTCGGCGCCAAGCCGCAAGCCTATCAGGACTATCGCAAGTTGCTCGAAGACCCCGAGATCGACGCCGTCTCGATCTCCACGCCCGACCATCAGCACTGCGGCCAGTTGATCGATGCGGTCAACGCGGGCAAAGACGTCTACGTCGAGAAACCGATCTGCATGAATATCGAGGAACTCAACCGGGCCTACGACGTGGTGAAGGCCTCCAAGGCGATTGTGCAGCACGGGACCCAAGGTCGCAGCGATCCGGGCACGTGGGCCGCCCGAGAATACCTGGCTGCCGCCGCGCTGGGGAAACTGTTCCGCGTTGAAACGTGGATCAGCCTCTACAAGCCCTACTGGAACAACTATGCCTCGCCCGCACAGGAATCCGACACCGACTGGAAGGGCTTTTTGTACACCCGCAAGGACCGACCGTTCGACGCCGATCAGCACGGGGCCTGGATGGGATATCACGATTTTTCGAGCGGTCCGATCGGCGGGTGGATGAGCCATTTCAGCGATTTCGTCCATGCCAGCACCGGCTGCGGCTTCCCCACGGCAGCCATCTGCCACGGCGGGATTTTCGCGCCGACGTCCGACCCGCGACGCACGGCCCCCGACACGGTGACCTGCATGTTGGATTACTCCGAGGGCTTCTGCACACAGTTTACCACGCATTTCGGCAGTAGTCTGGATATGGACAAGACGCAGTTCCTCGGGGAAAAGGGTGTCATGCGGACCAAGTTCGGACACGGGCCCGGGTTGCCCGTGGTCTCGGGCGAGGGCAGCGATCATCCCCAGCGACTTACGGAGGAAGCGACCTTGCAGTCACCCGAAGAGGTCAAGCCGATGTCCAACCCGGACCGGCACGTGTTGAACTGGCTGCAGTGCATCCGCAGTCGCCAAGAGCCGCGTGCCAACATGGACGCCGGTTACAAGCAGGGCGTAGCCGTCGTGCTGGGCGATCTGGCCTACACGACCGGCCGCAAGATGATCTTCGACCCCGACAAGCGAGAAATCCGTCCCGCCTAATCAGCCGCTTGCGGCTTTGCAACGAACCACCAACAACCCGAAGGCCCCAACCATGCCACTAAACAAACTCGCCCTATCTCTGATCCTACTCTGCACCACCTTCGCGATGGCTGACGATCCGGCGGCGCTGAAAGTCACCACGAACGCCTCGACCGTCTCGATCCTTGCGGCCGAGCGGCCGATTCTGCACTACCAGCGCTCGATGAATCCGAGCAAGGTTTATCTTCGAGAGCTGTTCACGCCCTCGGGAACCAATATCCTGCGCGACTCGCCGTTCGACCATGTCCACCATCATAGCCTGATGTATGCCATAGCGGCCGACGGCGTCGATTTCTGGACGCAAGGCGACACGTGCGGTCGGCAGCAGCCCCTCTCGCTAGGCGAAGTGAAGATCACCGCCGGCGACGGCCTTTCTCAGGCCGGGTTCACGCAACAAATCGACTGGATCGCACCGGACGGCGATAAGAAGCTGGCCGAGCGGCGCTCGATTGAAGTCGTGCAGCTTGAGGATACGGACGTCTCGCTGGTCACTTGGCGGTCGCATTTGCAGACGGCTGCTGGCAAGCAGGAAGTGGCCCTTTCCGGCTCGCACTACTTCGGCCTGGGGATGCGATTCGTGCAGTCGATGGACCGCGTCGGCCGGCACTTCAACGCCGATGCAGCGGACGGACCGGTCGTGCGGGGTGATGAACAGGTAACGCCGACCAAGTGGAGCGCCTACACGGCCCCGTTGGACGGCAAGACGGTGACCGTCGCCATGTTCGACCACCCGGACAACGCTCGGAAGGCCCATTTCTTCACGATGCTGAACCCCTTCAGTTACGTTTCGGCCACCTTGAATCTCTCGAAGGAACCGATGACGCTGAAAGCCGGCACGCCGCTGAACCTGTGCTACGGCGTGGCCGTCTGGGACGGCCAGATCGAAGCGGCCCAAATCGAGAAGCTGTACCAGCGCTGGAGCGAGATTGCGTCCGCCGCCAAGTAGCGTCCAAATTACGTCGCCCTGTCCGGTTCCTCGTTCAAGATCAGGGCGATGATCTCGCGGCTGACTTCTTCGACCGATTTGCCGGTGGCGGTGATGCGGCGCCAGTCGTGCTTCAGGCACATCAACTGGGCATACTTGAGTTCCTTGCGCACATGGGCCGGCGAAGCATAGGGGTCGGCCGGGATGGCTTCGTTCTCGGCCCGCACTAGCCGCAACTCGGCCAAGCGAGTGGGAGTCATATCGAGGCAGAAGACGCGGTTTCGCGGGAAAGACAGTAGCTCCGGCGGCGGGTCGATCTCCGGGATCAGCGGCACATTGGCGGCAAACCATCCGCGATAGGCCAGGTAGAGCATCGTGGGCGTCTTCATCGTCCGCGACACGCCGACCAACACCACCTCGGCCCGATCCAACTCCTTGACGTTTCGCCCGTCATCGTGCCGAAAGGCGAAATCGACGGCCTCGATTTCTCGCGATCGGGTCTCGATCAATTGCTTGAACAGCCCCGGCTTTTCCCGCGGAGTAAGGTCCAAGTGCGTGGCCAAGCGATCCAGGACCGGGCCGAGCATGTCGAGCGCATCGACGTTGTGCAGCCTCGCTTGAGCAATCATCAGCCGCCGCAACCGGTCGGACACCAAGGTGTGCAACAGAAGCGCGTTGCTCGCGGCCGCTTCTTCCACCGCGCCTTGGATTTGTTCGTTGGTGCGAATATCCCGTCGGCGGATCACTTCCACTTCGGCCTCGTCGAACTGGACCAAGGCGGCGCGGACCACACGTTCGGCCGTCCCGCCGGTGCCGTCGGAAACGACAAAGATCGTGAGCATGATTCTTCCTCGGCGTTATCGTAAGCGTTCACAGAATAAGGGTTTTGGACAGGATAACAGGATGATCAGGATAAAGGAAAGGATAGACAAGCAGTAGACAGTATGCAGTAGGCAGAAAGGATGCAATGCGCATAACTGCCTACTGCCTACTGCTTACTAACATCTTTTACCCAATCAACTATAGCACCATTGCCGCGATCGCTACTCCTACCATCACGGCGCCGACGGCCGTCTTGGCCACCGAACCGAGCACTCGTCCGCAGAAGGCGGCTTTGCCGACCTGCCAGCTTTTGTCGAATTCTCGCCCCTTCCAGATTTCACCCAGCAGGGCCCCGCCGAACGCGCCGAGCCCTGCAAACAACACTGCCGCGATGATCGGCCCGACGACCGGAATGGGAATACCGACGAACAGGCCGATCAACGCCCCGACCATCGATCCGACCATGGCCAAGACGGCGCCGCGCTTGCTACCGCCGGCCTTGGCAGCCCCCAGGGCACTGGCCAGGAATTCCAACGCTTCGCCCACCACGGCCAGCAGGACCAACACGCCGACAACCTCCCAGCCGATCGCCAGCCGGCCTTCTCCCGGCACGAGCCACGCATAGCCGGCCACGGCCGTCACGATCAGCCAATTACCCGGCATCGCCAGCAGCGTCAACACGCAGCCGGACAGCAACACGACGATCAATAGTACGGCGTAGAGGTATTCCATGGGCTTGTCTTTTCTTCGGCCAAACCACCGGATCACCACCAGTGCCTGGTGCCACTGGTGGCTCGCCCACCAGTGCCTCTGCCGTCCGTAGGGTGCGTAAAACGCACCAAAACAGCCAAAAAGAGCACAAATCGCCCCCACCCTTCTTTTTTGCTCACAAATGGTTGCTTTCCTCCTTGTTGGTGGTTAAACTGTTAGCCTCAGCGGTATTTGTGAATTGGTCCCCGTCGAAGAGGGTAGCACGATGAGATTTCGGCTTGGCGGACGAGGGAGACGTTGTGCATCTGAAAAGACCGCAGAATGCGCCCGATCAGGCTTGCTCGGGCCGGTTGGCAGTCAGTGGCGATTATCTCCCAACCTGCGGCGGCTGCGGGTGGAGGTGTTGGAGGAGCGAGCACTGCTGACTGTCGGCATGCAGGGAATCTTCCCGAACGAAGCACCTATTACGCTTTCCGTCGGCGGCGTGCCCGAATCCGTCGCTGTGGGAGACTTCAATGGCGATGGGGCGG
>CAYYOX010000453.1:0-5907 GCA_964473065.1 uncultured Planctomycetaceae bacterium
GGCGTGTCGGCAGGTTGACGCGGTCGCACGAGCCGCAGGGCCATGCCGCCCTGGGTAGTCATGTCGGCTTCCAGGACGATGTCGCTTATCAGTGGCCGGCGGGGCACGCGGACTTTGGATCGCGTGTCGACCGTGGGGTCGTCGGTGTAGAGGTAGGCGTCGAAGAGCTGGCCGGCAGGCAGGAAATCCAACGGCACGTCGAGCGTTCGCGGCTGCCCGGCGTTCATGCAGCCGATGAACCACTCGTCGCCATGACGCCGGGCGATCACGGCATACTCCCCGATCCGGCCGTGCAGCACCTTGGTCTCGTCCCAAACAGTCGGCATGTGCTTGTAGAACTCCAGCTCCGGCTCGTCATTTGCCGATGGTGGGCGGTCGTACCAGAAGAGGAATTGCCACGGACTGAAGATGCAGACCGGCTTGGCCAACTGATAGGCGTGCGACGCATTGCGGTCGACACGGCCGTCGTAGTAGCAGACCGTATTATCGCCGGTACCGACCAGCATCCGCGTGAAGAGGATGGTTAGCGTCTGCTGGTTCGACGGCGCCGTTTCGTCGCCGCCGATCCCCTCCGACGTCATGAAGTTCGGATAGGTCCGTTCCCAACCGGTGGGGCGATACTCGTCGTGGACATCGATCATCAGGCGATGGCGTGCCGCGGCGCGAATGGCCTCGTGAAGCCAGGACGTCCATTTTTGCGACCCAACGTTGACGAATCCGTACTTAATGCCGGCGATTCCCCAACGCTGATACATGGGCAGGATCTCGTCAAGCTGCTGCTCGACCGCACGCCGATTGACGTAGAGGATCACGCCGATGTCGTGCTGCCGGGCATAGCGAATCACTTCCTGCAGGTCGAGATTCTTCACGGAAACCGTCCTTGCGTCGGACTGCATGTCCCCTTGCGGACCGTACCAACCAGCGTCGTACTCGATGAATTGCAGGCCGTATTTCACGGCAAAGTCGACGCAACGCTTGCCGCCGTCGGTGCTGAGCGTAACGTCCCGGATCACCTTGCCCGGACGAATCCACGAGGTGTCCGCGATGGCGCAAGGGGCATTGAGATTCCGGAAGATATCGTTGTTTTCCAGCAACTCGCCCGGACTCTCAGCAACGATGATCACTCGCCATGGCGTGCGAAGCCTTCCGCTCGTAGTAACCGGGCCGTGCAACTGCGAGACCAACTCCAAGGGAACGTCACCCGACGGGCCAAGCTTCATCCGCGCGTAGTCGACCAGCGTGGCCTCGCCCACGGCAACGTAGAGGTCGTCACTGATGCGGACCGTCAGCGGACGTTCGCACCCGTTTCTGATTTGGCTGATCTTCGCCTGCCGATAGTTTCCTTGCGCCGAATAGACAGCCCAGGCGTCGTGGTCGGCCGTGAATCGGAATCGGGTCTTCTCGGCCGCGATCTGAATCGTATCTTCGCCCTGTTTGACAGGCAGAAGATAGCGAAAAGCGACTCCCTCGTCGTAGGCCCGGATTTCCAGACGTAGCGTTTCGTGCGACTGCTGCGGCTTAACCAGTCTGACCACCGCCCAGTTGTAGCGGTCGCGAACGACCGACCGTTCGCCGCAGACGGACTTCCAGGTCGAGTCATTCCGGCCGCTCTCGACGACGACAGCTTGCTGAAAGCCTTCGGTCAACGGTTCGCCGTCGGCCGGTTCCAAACCGAGCCCGCTGGGTGCAATCACCGTCCGCTCGCCGCAGAGGACTTGATACACGGGACAACCCTTGCGGCCCGCGCGGTCGGCAATCTGCAAAATCATCTGGAGCTTTCCGTCGGGTGAGGTCACCTTGACGGGGGCGTTTTCGGCGGGCTCTTCAGCAAACGCGACCGATCCGGCCGTGAGTTGAAGAATGAACAGCGCCAATACACACGAGATCAGCGGTAGAATCAAACTGTTGCGGCACATAGAAACTCCTTTCATGTTGGTGGCGGCGGGGCGCCGATTCGGGATCTTATTCTTGAGCATACCCTCGATACCCGCCTACCACACCTTCCATTTATCGCGGTAGGGCAGGGAAAGCATTCCCGCGGCTATCCGATCATCCACGACCTCCTCTTTCTCGGGATCCCAATGGATGGCTCTGCCAAGCAGTGCGGCAGCCCTGGCCAGATGGCAGATCGTATCGCATCGAATGGCCATTTCCACCGGGCACAGGGGTTCCTGTCGCGACTTAACGCAGTCAATGAAGTTGCGGTTGTGTTCGATGCCTACGGGCAGTCTTTCTTCGTCAGGCTTGAGCGTGACATCCCAGAGCCTCTCGTCGCTTGTGAAAAAGCCGTTCACCTCCTGCGCGGCAAACCATCCGTCCGTCCCGTGAAAAAGCAGTCCGTCCATGTCCATCCATGGCCAATAGCCATACTTCGACACAACCGGCTTGGCCGTGTCAAAGTCCATGAAGCGCATCTTCACACCGTTTTCATAATCACACGCGACGTCCCAACGGTCGAGCGTCCGAAAGATGCCCTCGGTGGGAATGTTGCCGGTCCCCTCATAGCGTATCGGGCTGGTATGGTCCGTTTTGTTGCCCCACTGCGCGATCCCCAGCGGGTGAACGCCGCAGCCGGCGATGAAGCCGAGCGACGTCTCGGGGCAATGGAAGCCGCCCCATCGCGTGCACCTGTCTACCGTATAGGGGACCATGGGCGAAGGGCCCTGCCAGGCGTCGAAGTCGAGATCCTTCGGCACGGGAACTTCCTTGGTCGACCCGTAGGGTTTGACGTTATACTGTTTTGAAGCATAAGTGGCGTGAAGAGTCTGGCTCCAAACATCGATTCGTTTGAGCTGGCCGATGTACCCGTTGCGGATCAGTTCGATCATCTTTCGATACTTTTCCATCGACCGATACTGCGTTCCAAACTGAAAGACCGGCCCGTAACGATTGACCACTCTGCGCAAGAGCTTCGTCCTGGTAAGGTCCAGTGCCAACGGTTTCTGGCAATAGACATCCTTGCCCGCCCTTACGGCCGCAATCGACATGGGCGTGTGCCAGTTGTCGTGCGTGGCAATCACGACCGCATCGACATCCGGCCGGGCCAGCACGTCACGAAAGTCGGCATGGGGCGTGCAGACATCGCTGCCGCCGTAGAGTTGATTGAATGCGGCGGCCCGGTGTTCCCGCCGACTCTTGAAGGCGTCGCAGGCAGCCACCACCCGAACATCCTCCATTTTGCCCAGAAGCTCCGAATGATAATAACCGGCCAGCGCGCCGCAGCCGAGCAGGCCCACGGTCACGCGATTGCTCGGCGCGTTGGCGCCGAAGACCATACCGGGCACGATCGTTGGGGATGCGAACGCCGCCCCCGCGGCGACCCCGCTCTTGAGAAAGCCGCGTCTGGTGACAGTTCCCTCTTTCGTACTCCGGTCGCTATCGTGCTTGTATTGTGTCATGGGGTCTCCTTTTTTCTGAAGAAACGTCGGGCCCTGCTTTCCTAGAAACGAGGCCCGACCGCTAAACGGTAGTTACAAACTCCACGGTTCACGCATGGCTTTGCTTCGCATGCGGTTAGCTGTTTCGTCGTTTTGGAATGTTTCGGCGTCGGCACTATGGGGCCGTGCGGTACTCGTCATCGTACAGTCCTATCTTGTCAAACGGAATCGCTTTGAAGCCACCTACCTTCTTGTAGACGGTTGAATCCTTCTTGATTTGCCAGTTCTTGCCAAGCGCATCAATGAACCCGATCTCGGCTTTATCCATTTCCACGTTGTCGCGGATGGTAGTCATCTGCTTGACCAGCGTGATTTCGGCGGGGTCATTGTGAAACGGCTGCAGGCTGAGGTTCTCCTTGCAGCCGGTGAAGACATTGTTTGCTATTACCGTTCCGCGCGGCGACATTCCGTTTTCGAGAAAGTCGTCGAACATGGATTCGAGGTGCGGAAACTGCTGTTTCCAGGGTCCTTGCCGGTAACCGATGTTTTCGAGCCATCGGCGCTGTTCGTTGTACGACGCGGGCAGAGCGTCGTTGATTCTTTCGATCCCCTTTTGTTGAATGGCGCGGCGGCAGTCGATGAAGAGATTATTGGTAAAGATGTTCGGCCCGCCGGAATTCGAGAACAACGCCGCGCGGGTACCCGCCTTGTAGAAGACGTTGCCGTCGATGGTATAGCCCGAGGCCCCGTCGAGATACACGCCCATCACGCCGTGGCCTTTGCCCGGCTCGTTCAGCCCGGTGATGTCGTGGAAATAGTTATTCCGCAGGACCGACCCGCAATTGGACCATCCGCGAAAAGTGTAGAATGCCCCGCCGTCGTCCTTGCCGTCGCACATATTGTGAAACTCGTTCAATTCTGCCAGATGATTGTTCCCACCAAGTGCGACGGAGCCGCCGCCGTGATGAATCAGGTTGTGTCTGGCCGTATTACCTACGCCGCGCAGTTCGACGGCCGCGCCGCCCAGGACCGTGCCGTAGTGATGAATGTGGCAGTTTTCGACAAGATGTTCTCCCGGCGTCAGGCTCTTTCTGTCGCCGCCGCGGCAGTAGACCCCGACGCCGGAAACCTGACTGATATCGCAGCTGAGAACTTTATTCTTCGTTCCGTCGAGAAGCTCGACTGCGCGATGGCCGTTGATGCTGCGCATCGCACATCCGGCAATAAGGTTGTGGTGTCCGCCGCTAATCCGGATCGCTGCAGCAGAGGTCGCCTCGAACGATAGGCCTCGAAACGTGACATACGAGGCGTTCTGCAATTGAAACAAGGGTTCCAGCGCCTGGGTCAGAATGATTTCACACTGCTGGATCGGCGCCGGCGGGATGAAGTAGAGCAAAGCTCGCTTCGTATCCAGGAAGTATTCGCCCGGATCGTCAAGTTCCTCGATCAAGTTCGTCGCATAATATCGCCGCGGTCCCGGATGCCCGTGGCCGATCCCATAATAGTGCGGCTCGACGAACGAAATCTCGCGCCCGTCAATCTTGCTTACCCGCAGCGTCTCGTCATACGCGTCGAATGCCCAGTATCCGTTGAGCCAGACGCCGTCCTCGACCGAAGCGGCCCATCGGGCGACCCTCCGTTGCTCCATTCGCACCTTGCCCGGCCGGTCGGGCGTCTCCTTGTGCCGCGGGCGCGAGCCGCGCTCGAGGACCTTTTCCACATGGGCCCAGCCTTCATTGGGCCAACGCGCCACACGCATCGTCTGCCCGTCGCAGAAGAGCGAGGGAGTCTTCAGCAGCCCTCTAAATCTATCCGGCCAGCGCTGGCCAAGGTCGCTGATCCCCAAGGCCTTAAGGTCGCATTGCAGCACGTTGGAGCGAGCGCTCGGTTCGATCATTCTATCGAGAACAGCCTGATCTGTAAGCGGTTTGAAATCGCTGCTAGTGAGCACGCGCCCGCCAATCAGCCGAACATGCTGACCACCGACGGCACGATAAACGACAGGCGAACCCTTCTCGCCGGAATCGGTTTCTGCAAGCTCAAACGGCTTTTCGATAAGGTAACGCCCGCCGTGCAACCATACCGTGACGCCCCCGGCTGGGAGACCGCGAGTCTCCTTGAGCTTTCGAATCCCGTCCCTGGCACGTTCAAGCGTGACGAAGGGCTTGTTCTGCGTCCCCGGGTTGTTATCGCAACCGGACGGTGAAATGTAGAAATCACGTGCAACCGAAACAGAACCCGGCAGAAACAGACTGGCCAAAATGAACACGGCACACTTCATCGCTATTCACCTCGTCAAAAGAGTGTCACGCCCGCTAAACGGTAATTACAAACTCCACGGCTCGCGCATGGCTTTGCTTCTCATGCGGTTGGCCGTGTCGTCGTTTTGGAATGTTTCGGCCTCGGGGTCCCAGTGTAACTTACGGCCGAGTTCCATGGCAATGTTCCCCAGGTGGGCCAGGGAGCAGCAGCGATGGCCGATTTCGGCGGGGAAATACGGGTCGCGACGACTCTTCACGCAGTCGAGGAA
>CAYYOX010000454.1:0-5839 GCA_964473065.1 uncultured Planctomycetaceae bacterium
CAGCAGCAGCGAAGCGCCGAGCAACTAGCCGAGCGGCGTCAAACGCTTCAAACGACCCAGCGGCTGATGTGCTTGGTGGAGCAACTTGCTGCAGAGAAACGCGCGGACGGCCAACGCTTTGGGGTCCGCGAGATCCTTCAACTCGGCGCCGAGTTGGCCGATCGGCTTGCCGCTCCCGAAAACCGAGCCTGGGCAAAAGACGTGTGTGGGCTGGGGCAAGAGTATCGGCAAGCTTCTGCCGATTGGCTGACGGCATATACCGCGCGGGAAAAGGCCGTTTTGGCGATGGACTCGCAGCTTCGCGCGGCGACCGGTGCGTGCGATACGTTGTTTGATAGCCAAAAGGATCGCGTCGAAAACCAACTCCACCCCCTTCGCGGCCAGTCGTACGAGTTGGAATCGGAGGTACTTCTGCCCGAGCTTCGCGGTGAGGATGTCCGTCGATGGATCGATGCGTTCCATGACATGGGCCAACTGGTCCGCCTGACCGACCGGTGGGTCGGCGCCTCGCGACAATCGGTTGCAAGTGCCGACCGGGCGGTCGAGTCGCTTCTCACTCATGTGGAGCATCTCCGAGCGACAACCGCCGATGCGGCAGTTTTAGCGGAACTCGATCGTCTGTTACAGGCCGTGGAGAGCTACCGTGATGCCTTCGATCGGCATGCCAAACATGGGCAGGAGCAACGGCAGGCGATCCGTTTGATGACGGCCAAGGCCCAAGCCATGGCCGAGCGGTGCGAGGCGATCCGCACGGAAGCGGAACACGAATTGGCCCAACTGAGGCAACAAGGCGCCGAAACGCTCGCCAAACATTGGGCCGACGTCGAGGAGGTCACCCGTTGGATCGTATCGTTCGACAAGGTCGGGTCGTTGGCAACTCCGACCGAAACGCTCGATCGGCTGGACGCTTGGGTTGCCCCAATCGAAGAGGAACGCCTGCGATCAGAGGATTCAGCAACCCACGCCCTAATCGCTGCGGCGTGCGACTACGGCGAGGCGTTGCGGGAGTACGATGGGTGCCTTCGGGGATACAATGACCGTGCGCAAGGGATGTTGGCCGCTGCCGATCGGCTATGGGAAGAATCCCTGGCCGTGGCCGATCAGCACCGTCGCACCTTGGCCGCGGCAGTCGAGCAAGAAAGTCGCGACGCCGACAAACGGGCGACCCTCGGCCGGGCCGTCGACCGATTGGCTGTGCTGCTGCGGGAAGTTGGACTCCACGAGCAGCAGTATCTGTTGCAACCCGGCGCCAAGCATCTAACATCATTCCAACAAGGCATCGACCGCCTGCTCCGTGACGCCCGAAAGCTTCAAGCGGACGACACTCTTGTGGCGTCGATCGAAGACTATAGCACGGCCCTGACCGACTATGCCGTGCTGATGCAGCGGCAACCGGCCGACCGCCGAGCGCTGGCCGCCGTCGGCAGGGAACTGAGCAGGAAGGTCGACCGGCTGATGACCGATTGGAACGACAGCACGGCAACCGCCGGCCGTCGCACGGCATCGCAGTGGCTCACTCTGGCAGGCGCGATCCTCGGTTTTGCGATCATCCTGGCCAGTTGCCTTGTCCGCGGCATGGCCGGGCCGTTGCGGCAGTGCTTCGATGGGGCCACCGCCTTGGCCGACGGGGAGTTCGGCAAGAGGGTCGAAGTAAGCGGCCATGGCGAGTTCGGTCAGCTTGCCGAGGCCATCAATCGATCGAGTGCCGCGGCCCAGGAATCGGCCCGGCAGATCGAAGAGTACGACCGACGCCAACGGGATCTGATGACGCAATTGGACGAACAGCGACGGACGGCGGCCGAGACGGAGAACCGGCTTCGTGACGACATGGCCGAGAACCAGCGCGGCTGGACCGAGTTGCAACAGCAACGAGACCACGAACAGGCCCAGTGTCAACAACGGTATGAAGAGGCGGAACAACGTCGGGCCAAGCAGTTCCATGGCCGGATCGACCGGTTGCTGGCCGTTGTCGATGCGGCGGCGGACGGGAATCTTTCGGTCGACATCCCCCCCGAAGACGACGAGAACTTCGGCCGCCTGGCCGCCGGGCTGAATCGCTTGTTGGGCGGGCTCTCGGCCCAGTTGGACCAATTCAACCGGAACACGGCCCGGTTCGACGCTGGTTCCCGGGCTGTTGCGGAAAGTTCTCAAGCCTTGGCCCAGCATGTCGAGGGCCAAAACGCCCAGGTGACAGAAGTCGGCCGGTCGCTTGATGAGTTGGCACAGTCGATTGATGAGGCCGAGGGCAGTATTCGGAACGTCGAACGATCGGCAGTCGAAACGGGTGAGTTGGCCCAGCGGGGTGGCACGGCCGTGCAAAAGACGATCGAGGTGATGGATCTCTTCCGCCAAGGGACCCAACAAATGGCCGAGACGATCCGCGCGATTGCGGAGATCGCCGATCAGACGAACATGCTGGCGCTGAACGCGGCGGTCGAGGCAGCCCGAGCCGGTCAACATGGCCTGGGTTTTGCCGTGGTGGCCGACGAGGTCCGCAAACTGGCCGAACGCTCGAAGCGGACGGCTTCCGAGATGACGCGGCTGGTTCGCCAAACGACGCAGCAGGTCGAACAGAGCGTGCAACTGAGCGAGGAGACGGGCAAGTCGTTCGAGGAGATTATCGGCTCAGTGCGAGACACGGCATCACGAATCGGGCGGATTGCCGAGGTCGCGTCACGGCAGGTCGCCGACATTCAGCAGGTTTCTGCGACCGTTGATGGCGTGCGACAATCGACCGAACAGACGGCCGAAGGAAGTCGCCGGATGGGCGATCAGGTCGCCGACCTGAAAGACCTGGCCCACCATTTCAAGACCGGACCACGCAGCAGCTAGACGATTTCTCGCAAGTTGGCCCTGAGACTGCTTTTGCGTCCGATCGTCCGGGAATACCGGACATCTTCAACGGGGTTCAAAATCCCCCGGGCTGCTTCCTGCGGATCCCACCGATGCAATCGGTGGGCTTTGCCCGGGGTTTCTCTCTCCACAAGGCGGCCGCACGCCGTCTGGGCGCGCCATAAATCGTGCCCGGCGGATTTTTGTCTCTTCTTTTTCCCGCCCAATCGGCCCCCTAAAAGGGCTGTAAAAACGTCCTTAAACCCCCTCTTCATGGTTGCCTTTGCCGGCATATCTCTCATATCCCCTATTTTTTTCCAACATAGGGTAGTCACGACTCTCCTCTCGTGCAACAAAAAAGGCGCTAAATCGTTGAAAACGCGGCAGATTCTGATTATCATGGAATCTAGGTAGCACGAGGCATTCCGGAAAGGTAGGGGCTCTGCTGAAGCTGGTCGTTTGCCGGCCGAATGACGGATTCGCTGCGAGAGAGAAACCTTTCGAGAACAAACCTTCCTTTTCAGCACTAGAGCCGACATTGGCCCGGCTATTGACTTTCACGTGTCGGGCATTACCGCATTAGGCTTCCTTACTTATCTCATCCACGTAATCGGCAAACCGACTCGAAGCGGCCCGTTTCGAGCTCATCACCCACCTGGTTTTGCACACCGAAGAGGTTTTTTCATGGCTAGCAAGCGCAACGCAGGACTCTTCTCGAACATCCTCTCGTCTCTGAAGGAGAAATGGAGCACCGGCAATCGGATTTTTGGCAATCGGATTTCCGGCAATCGGATTTCCCGATCCAACGCTCGTTCGCTGCAAATTGAAACGTTCGAGAAGCGGCACTTGCTGGCTTCCGTGACCGGAGCGGTGCTGGAAGACTTAACCGGCAATGGCCCTAGTGCGGACGACCTGCCGATGGGCGACGTGGCCGTCGAGTTGTATCGCGACGCGGACGGCAACGGGCTGTTCGATGAAAAGGTCGATCTGTTCATCGGCAGCCAGGATTCGGATCCGACCACCGGCGCCTACGCTTTTGACGGGCTGAATGACGGACGGTACTTCTTGCGTCAGATCACGCCGGACGGATTCCACCACGTCGGCGGGCCCGAGGTAATCACGTTCGACGTGGCCGGGTCGATCGTTGGTATGCTGGTCGACGATTTCTGGACACCCGATCCCCATCAGGTTTACAACATTTCCGACGAGTATTCCGCTCCTCTGATGGTCGAGACCGACAGTTCGGGAATCCTGGGGGGTCAGCGGGATCTGTTGGTCGAGATTGACGGCGACCCCACGACCGTTTCCACTCAACTTCTAATTGGAGCCGACCATGGTCTGCGTCTGGCTTCCGCGTCACCGGGCACCACGATCACGTTGCAATATGACGGGTTGGACGTCGATCCGACGGACCAACTTTCCGTAGGCCAGACGTTCGCAGATCCGGTCGACTTGACGGCAGGCGGGACCAACACGGGGTTGCGAATCGATTTCGACATGGTCGAGGCGGGGCTCTCTGCTTCGGAAATGGATATCAGAATCACAGCTACCGGCAAGGCCGGCTCGGCCGAATATGTGGGCGCCATACCCGAGGCGAGCGATCCAAGCTTCTTCGTACCTTTTTCCAGCTTTATGGCTACGGGCGGCTTTTCCTTTGCTGCGCTTGTCGGTTTGCAAGTTGTGCTCAACGAGAGCGCCGAGTCGGATGTCGATTTCAGCCTCAATGCGATTATTGCCGAGAACCCCGATTCGGATGGCTTCGATTTCGCCAATTTCGCAGGCCATTCGGTCAGCGGCGTTAAGGTGGAAGACCTTACCGGCGACGGCTTCAGTGAAGACGACCAACCGCTGGGCGGCGTGACGATCCAACTCTATGGTGATACCGACGGGGATCGGCAATTCGACGATACAAAAGATGCCTTGCTGGCCACAACGACCACGGAACCGGGCACCGGCGCCTATGCGTTCGACGGCTTAGCCGACGGGCGGTATTTCATCCGCGAGGTGGTCCCGGCGGCGATGAGGCAAAAGGATGGCTTGGAAGTCTACACGCTGGACATCCCGGGTGAGTTCGTGGGTCTGTTGATCGACGATTTTGCCGCACCCGAAGCCATCGAAGTTCTGCAGATCGAAGATACGCATCTCAATCCGACGCTGCTGGAGAGCTCGGCTGCCGCCATCCTCGGGGGCCAGCGCGATCTGTTGGTCGACGTACTAGGCGACGCCACGACCGTTTCGGCCCAGGTACAAATCGGCGGCGCAGATGGACTGAAGTTGGCCTCGTCCTCCCCGGGCACGCTGGTCGCTTTGCAGTATGACGGTTTGGACACGGATCCCGCCGATGCTCTTTCGGTCGGAAACACGTTCGACACGCCCATCGATTTAACGGGCGGCGGTACGAACACTGGATTGCGGATCGATTTCGACGTACTGGAAGCGGGGATCGGCGCGACGGAAATGGACTTCCGCGTGTTGGCCACCAGCCTTGGCGGCTCGGCCGAGCTTAGCGATATGCTACCCGAGTCGGCCGACCACAGCTACTTCCTGCCCTTTAAGAGCTTTGCCGCCACCGGCACGTTCTCCTTTGCCGAGTTGACCAGTTTGCAGTTTATGTTTAATGAGAACGGCACGGAAGACGTCGATTTCACGATCAACGCCATTCTGGCCGAGAACCCCGATTCAGCCGGCTTCGATTTCGCCAACCACGGCGACGGCTCTGCCATCGACATCGAGAAGTCGACCAACGGCGAAGACGCCGACCTCGGGCCCGGACCTGAAGTGGCCGTGGGCGATACGGTCACTTGGGTTTATACCATAACGAATACCGGCTACGTCGACTTGTTCTACGTGAACGTGATCGACGACCAAGTCGCTAGTCTGACGCTGACCGACAGCGGCAACGGCGACGACATATTGAGCGTCGGCGAAGTCTGGATCTACCAGGCCATCGGCACGGCCATCGAGGGCCAATACGCCAATCTGGCGACCGTCACGGCCATGGATTCGC